>NZ_JRWK01000001.1 GCF_001729965.1 Methanosphaera sp. WGK6
ATAATAATAATAATAATAATAATAATAATAATAATAATAATAATAATAATAATAATAATAATAATAATAATAATAATAATAATAATAATAATAATAATAATAATAATAATAATAATAATAATAATAATAATAATAATAATAATAATAATAATAATAATAATAATAATAATAATAATAATAATAATAATAATGATAATGATAATGATGATGACTCAAAGAATCCTACACCAACCCCTACACCTACACCAACTCCTACACCATCTGACGACGACCATAATGATTCAAATCCTGATTACAAAGAACTAGCTACACTATATCAACAAGCTAAGAAAGTATACAAAAACTTAACTATTGATCAAAATAGTGGATATATTACAACTGAAAATGATGCAGAATGGGGTGTATTTGAAGCAATAAATTCTAATGGAGAAACTGTGCATATATATATTCCAACTAGCAATAATCCAAATGGAGTACCTTACATTAAAGAAGAAGGTTCAGGACTGGATGTGGTACAACCCAACCCTACTCTTTACCCATCAGATATAAATGAAACTTAAGATACTCCCTTTTTTACTTTATTTGAGAGTAGATATGATATAATTCCTAATAAGCTAAGTATTAAGATAAAAGATAAATAAAAATATTGAGATTTTTTCTCATAAAAACCTTTTTTAAAATCAATTTATTTTGATTAAAAAATATTTGATATTCTATGAATAGAAAAGTATAAAAAGGATAAGAAATAGATACTAATAATAGTATTATACATATAATATGGGCCTGTAGCCTAGCCTGGATAGGGCGTTGGACTTCTAATCCAAAGGCCGGGGGTTCAAATCCCCCCAGGTCCGTTTAATTTAAACTTCTAAATAAACTAATTTTATTATATTTTAATTACAATGATTAAATTTTTTATATGTGAATTTTAGATATGTTTGGGTTTGTAGCCTAGCCTGGATAGGGCACCAGACTCCTAATCTGGAGACCGGGGGTTCGAATCCCCCCAAATCCGTATTGAAAACTATTTTAATAGATAATATTACAAAATAATTATAAAAAAGATTATCATAAGTTATAAGTTATACTTTTATAAAAAATAATAAAAAAATAGAAAAAAAATCAATTAAATAAAATCAGAAAAAGTAGTTAAAAAATTAATTAATAAATAATTAATTTATTCTATGGAACGTCCCATTGCTTGTCCAATTAATGTCATTACAACCATTCCAACTACAATGAATGATACGATTGTTACATAATCCATGTTGATTACTCCTTTTAATTTAATTTAGAAATTCCTTAAAAAGTACCCTATCGTACTTATAGTTATTGTATTAATATATGACCTAATTACTATTTATATTTAGTTATATTCTACCTGACCATATTGTCCACCACGACCAGGACTTACATCTAAACTATTATTTCTATAAGATTTTATAACTCTTGCAAGTAACATGTCTACCTCTTCAATTTTTTCGAGGGGAGTATTTAGTAGTACATCTATTTCATTACCAAATAATGTTAATAGTTTATCATATCTTGTTTGAACATACTTTGTAGTAACTCCTTTATCATGAACAACACTTAGTAATTCGGCTAAAGGTAATAAGTACTGGTAATGAGGTCTATCTTCTGGGTGATGTGGCTCATCATAAGAAGCTAATTCTTGTATTCTCCCCTTCACACCTTTCTTAATTCTTCCACCACAAGAACATTTCATATCACGTTCTATAGCTTCATGTATATTATATATTTCATAACATTGAATACAACCAGTTTCATGATATTTACCCATTCGTGGATCAAAACCATAGTTTTCAACAACATTATTATTTTTTATTGCATCTTCTAGTCCTCTAAAGGATAGTTCTTTTAAATCAATTTTATTAAATTCACGACCAATTCTATGAGGCCATGGAGAATGTGAATCAGAATTTGTTAAGAAAGTGTACTCTTTTAATTCATCAATAGTATCTGCTAAATCGGAATCACTTGATAATCCTAATTCAACAAAATCAGGTTTTTGACCATAACAATCACATATATGGTCATAAGACTTGTATAATCCAGTCCAAGGGGTAAATATATGGGCAGGTCCTATAATACAATTATAATCCCGTGCAATATCCATTATTTCAGCACCATTCATTCTAATTCTTGGTCTTCCATCAGCATCCATATTTTTTACTGTGAATTCATCTCTCATTTGCCATGCTGTTTCAATGGATGGAATTATTATTAAATGATGTATTCTCTGATTATCTTCTACTTCTGTTGTTGTGATAAATTTAGTATTATTTTCAGGTATTGTATTATTTGTTTCATATATTCCTGAATCATCAATTTGTACTAAAGATTCTTCTAATTCATTTAGCCATCCAGAGTGAAGTGCATCTCCTGTTGCAACTAAATTTAATCCTTTTTTTACTGATTCTGTTGCCATAGTTCTAGGATCCATATTCTTAGATGTGGCCATTGAATACTTACTATGTACATGTAAATCTGCATTAATTATCATATTAATCATTAAATAGGTTATAAAAAGGGGGAGATTAGGGAATTAACCTATATATCTTAAATCTTCATTTGATTTTTGTACGTGAGGTTCTGCGATTTGTCCAAATTGTGGATTATGAGATAATCTTTCAAGAGTATCTGCTACTTGTTCATTTAATTCTTGAAGATCTATTTCAAATTTAAGTAATTTAAATAATACTAGTAACATTTCTTTTGCTGCATTAGGATCTACATAGAAACCTGGTGTTTCTCCCATTAAACATGCTGCATCTATTCCTTTTTCTTCTCCATAATATAATAATAGTCCAGATGCACCTATTATTGCTCCACCTTCATCTTTTCTTATTTCAGTATTTTCAATTTCAGCTATTTCATCTATTAATTCTTTATTATTTCCAGCTATGAATATCTTACTTTTTTCAATCATTTCACCAGTGCCTAATCCACCTAGTGTATATATTCTTTTAACATTTAAATCTTCAAAGTAGTTGATTAATAATTTTGAAATTGAAATTTGTCCTTCGAAGTCTGAGCCTTGAGAATTTCCTGTTAATAAAATAACATCTTGATTATCTTCTCCGAAGTCTTTTATGTAGAAAAATTCATTTTTCATATGTTCTACTAGCCCATCTTTCTTCATAGTTACTTGTGGTGGGAAAAAATCAGATTGTAGTTCAGCAAATTTAACTGCATTTAATTGTTTTACTATCTGATCGATTACTATTTTTCCTACAAATCCTATACCTGGTAGCCCTTCAAGTACTATTGGATTATCTAGTTGTACTTCCTCTATCTCTTTTATTATATTTTCTTTATCCATGTTTTTCTCCCCTTTTTTTATTATATTGTTAAAGCCCTAATTGTTCTCGTTTAAGTTGACGTCTGTATTTCCCATATTTATCTTGTGGTGAGTATCTTGCAGGAAATATTACACCTGTTTTTTCATTACATTCTGGACATACTTCTTGAAGAGTATATTCTCCACAGGTTTTACATCGTTTCATTTTAAATTTCATATTAATATATTATATTTTTACGTACTTAATCTTTTAATTATAATGGAATTTTCCAGATTATAGTCCTATTTTACACTTGCAATATACGTCTAGAATTAAGAGGTACTTATTTAAATTGTACTAAGAAATTTTCTAATTCAGGTAATATTTTATTTAACTCTGATGAACCAACATGTCCCATATAAGAATTAAAACATACTAGTGTTGAATTTTCAATTAAACTACTCATAGGTATAGCATCAAGTTCTGGTGGGAAATATTGATCTTCATATATACCAATAATTAGTGTGGGTACTTTTATATTTGATACAATTGATGTTAAGTCATAATTCATTGATGCTACATTACGGTAATAAGCATCTAATACATCTTCCATTGAATCTTCTTCAGCAAATTCATCCATGTACTTATTAATATCAGATATGGATTGATTCATATAAAATTGTCTTGATAAACCAAATGAATACATGGACTTACTCGCTATTTTTAAAGAACGTTTAAGATTTCCAGTTAATTTTCCATTATTAAAGTCAGGATCAGATACAATTATATCATTCATTACCTTAGAAATAATATAGTTTTGTCCTCCCACCTTATAACTACTTACAAGTGAGATTAAAAAATCAATATCATCAGGATATACTGCTGCCCATGTTACAGCCTCAAATCCACCCATTGAATTTCCAATAAGTCCTTTTGGATGAATTATATTTAAACATTCGTTTAAAAATTGCTTATTAAAATTCACCATGTCCAGTATACCATACATTGGATACTCATCAGCTAGTTTAGAAGTACTAGGACTACTACTTCCAGGAGTCCCTAGTGTAGATAATGATACAAAAAAGAATTTATTAGTATCAAATGGAAGATTTTCACCCAAAACACTACTTATTCTCTTTATTGAACCATAATTTCCTGTTGTTCCATGAAAATATATTATTGCATTAGTAATATGACCTTCCTCATCATAGATAGGTGTACCCATAGTCATATATTCGACAGGTTGATTTTTTAGTATTTTGCCATTGATAAATTCAAATTCATCTAAAGTATAATATTTTGGTAATATTGATTCCATATCCATAATTTAATCTCCTATATTTAAGTTGTATAGTTGTATTATAATCTATATTAATAATTAGTAAATTTATAAAAATAGTAAGTAAAAATAGTTTTGAAATAAAAATAAAAATAAATTAGAATTATTAAAATGGATTAAAAAATTTAATCTTCTAATTCACGATGGAAACTACCTTCTCCATCATTTTCTTCAATAATTCCTATACATTTATCAGCTGATTCGCTGAGTATTTTTTCAGCTGTTGGGTAATCCTCTGCTGTTACCATTATACGGTATTTTGGTGCTCCTACACACTGAACTTCAACGCCTTCTGCTTCAATAGACATTAATGCATCTCTGATTATTTCCACACCATTTGATTTATAGGAAACTAAATCCACATATCCTGTAATTTGTACTTCAGGTGTTGAAATATTCTTTTTAGCAACTGCTGTAATTATTTCAGCCCATTCTGGAGTAACATCTATATTAAGAAGAACGTCTTCTCCTTCATCAGATGCTAATTCGAATCCTTCGTATAAATCTCCAAATTCTTCCATTATGAGATATCCTACTTCATCATAAGCATCATCAAGTGTTTTGTTTATAGATTTAGCAGATATTTCTAATAATTTCTCAGCTTTTTGTTCTATTTTCCATTGTTGCATTCTACGTGTTCTTTGATCTTCACGTATACGTTTAAGTGAAGCGTCTACATGACCTTTTTTTGGGTTTACTCTTAATACACGAGCTACTATTTTCTGATTTTCTCTTACATAGTCTCTTATATTTTTAACCCATCCAGAAGATACTTCAGAAATATGTATAAATGCTTCTTTTCCTTCATATTCTTCTAGTTTTGCGAATGCACCGTAACCTAATACTTTATGTACGGTTCCAACAATTAGATCACCTTCTTCAGGCCATTCTTTGTTCATTCTAACCATATAATCACCTGGATAAGTAATCTATCATCTAAATATTTAGTGATCTAGAACTTCTACAATTTGTGCATAGATTTTGGAACGTCCACCTTTTGGTTCTACTAATGTTTTACCACATACAACACATTTTACTGTTGATGCTGCGTGGTCAAATATAATTTGGTGGTTTTCACAATCTCCACATTTAACTTTTAAAAAATTACTTTCTTGTTTAGGCATGTTAATAGATCCTCCTTGTAAGTAATAACTACATTATCTAAAATAGTTCAACAATCTACTCATTGAAAAAAAGATAAAAAAATATAATTTTATTAATTATAAATCCTCAACCTATTGTGATACGAATTCAACTTTTCCTGCACGGATGTTTGTTGATCTTTTAATGTGAGCTTTTCCACATTCTTTACATTTGTATCTTAAATCTAATTTTTTAATAGGTTTACTTCCAGATGGTAAAGGTCTTGGGTAACCTCTGTAACCAGCAGTTACACGCCTAAATTGACGTTGCCCCCATTTTAATTCGCTTGCTTTTCTTTTTTTAGATGTGTGTACTTCGTGTACAGTGTGTTTTTTACATTTTGGACAGTAAGTCCTTCTTTCTCGTGGTATTTTCATCCTATTCACCTCGTTTTTTATATGAAAAAATAAATTATCCCTTAAAGGAAATAATTTTTATTAAAATATTAAAGTAATAACAATCAGTCTTACTTCATTAAATATCTTTTTTAAGATATTGAATAATTCCGTATTTTCCATGGAATAATATTCATTGAAAATTTTCAATACAAATACAAATTTATCATTGTATTTCTTAAAATATACATAATCCCCATCTATATGTCATTAAACTGTATAAAAAAATTATTCAACAATTATACATTAATAATTAACTTTAGATTTATGTATAAACAATTTAAATTAATTAAATCCTAATTGTTCTGCAATCTTAGAACAATCAATAATTTATCTATATATTATTATGATAAACTTCTATATTTATAATTATGTATAGTATATATAAAAAAATATCATTTTAAAATAAGTAGTAGAATATAAAAAAAATAAGTTCATGTAATCATGTAACTACTTTATTACATTAATTACATCATTATGTTTTAGTATTTTTACTAGAGATTCAGGTAATAATACAATATCATTAATTTCAAAAGGACCATACGTTTTTTCATCTTCATCTAAAATATCCGTTGAAATTTCTTTTTTAAATTCAACCAATTCTTCTGAATTATATATTGTTTCAGATTCTAACTCTTCAGATACTTGTTCTATTTTATCCACATTTATGGATTCATTAGTTGTTATTTGTTTTTGATTAACTTCTATATTTTCTTGAGATTCTTCAGTGTTTTGTTTATATATTGATTTTTCTTGTAAAGCTATTGTATCTTCCATAGGTGGTGTTGGTGGTATAAATGGTGTTGATATATCTGTTTTTGGTTTTGTTTTAACAGTTTTATTAGTTTCATCTAAAATAACATCATCTGGAGCTTTACCAAACATCATAGTTATCTGATTTTCATCTAGATGTAGTGGTGTTGGTTTAGATGGTTTTTTAACTGTCTTTGAAGGGTCAGGTATCCCTTCCACATCCTCATCTGATTTAATAGGTTTTGGTTTAAATCCTATTTTTGTATCTCGTTTTCGTTTATGAGGTACAATATCTTCCATTAATCCTTCACGATGAGTTACAAGTTTATCAATTATTTCTTTGTAAAATCTCTCTTCTTCAGGAGTTACATTATATGGTACTTCATCAAATAATTGAGAATCTTTCTTATGACCTTTAAATATATCATGTGATTTTTGAACATTAGTTAATGCTGTCGTTATAATTTTAAATTCTCTGCGTTCACAGATTTCAACAGTTATTCTCTGAGCATCACGTAATTGATATGCTTCTAATGATAGGGGATTATCATCAACGATCTTTAATAAATCTTGAAGATAATTAGAAGCATCATCGTAAAATGTATCTTCTATTTCAGATAATGTTCCTGTAGTTCTTTCTTTCTTTTGTATATCCCTTAATCTTTGAAAAAAAGTATCCAACTATACTATCCCCTTTTATACTATTTATATGTTTATTTGATTTAAAATAATATTTTAATTAGAAAATAAAATAAAAAATCAAAGCTTATTCTTCTTCTATTCTAGGAGCTAATAAAAATGTTAATTTTCCTTCTTCATTTAAAAGCTCTAAAGTTAATGTTAATGGCATATCATTTCCTAATGATATATACGTATTATCTGCAAATTTTTCTGCTTTAAACATTTCTTTAATATTTTCTATTGCAAACACTGCTCTTACAGTATCGGATACTTTTTCACCGTGAAGATATTCTACTTTTGCATCTGCAAAATCTCCTACAGATTCAAGAATTAAATTATCTTCATTAATAGTGAATGCTACACGATCTGCTGCTATTTCAATATCAGTTACTGTTTCTTTAAGAGTACTTATTGGAATACCCATAGTTACAGGATAATCTATTTGAGGTGGTGTTGGTGTATCATATTCTAAATCTATAAGTTTAACTTTGAATGTTTTTTTAACTGCCCCTTCAAAAGTTAAGATTAGATTTCCTGCATCTACTGTTAATTCCATTACATCATCATTTTTTGACCTTTTGAGTACTTTCATTAATTCTTCAGTATCTAAGTTCAATTTAATAGGTTTATCACATTCAAATATATCAAATAAACTTTCTTTTAATTCTAAATGCACATATGTAATATGACTTCTGTCAATTGCATTTAACCGAAGTCCATCAGAATCTACTTCTATTTGTACTTCATCAACTATTGATGATATTGCATCGAAACTTGTTTTGAAAATACTTGGATCACTTAATACTAGTTTAAACACTGTGAAATACTCTCCTTTATTACTTTAAATTTTTTTATTTTGAAAAAAAAATTTCATTATAATTAAGTTTTTGATAGTTATGAATATTAAATTTATCAGTTCCCCTGAATTATATAAAATAGAAAAAGACTAAAATGATTAAAAAAAAATAAAATATCTATTCACTTCTCTTAACTAATAGGTGGTTAAATATTATTTCTTATTATTTTTATTACGTGATGTTTTAGGTTTTGGCATACTACTTTGAGAATCAATATCATTTAATGAATCTATATTATCCATTCCAAGTAATTTTAGTAATTCTTTATAGAATGCTAATAATATAACCACAATTCCAAATAAAATTAAACCTATAGCCATAGATTTTTGTTCACCATACACAACATTATCTGATAGTTTAATTACATCATCTAATATTTGTATAACTCCAATTATTACTATAATTGTACCTATAATCATCATGATGACTTTTTTCATGTCAAAGTTAAATCTAGATAAAAAAGTTAGATTCTTTAATTTATCACCATTAAATTGATTTAATAAAGGAACACCATCTTCATCTACTTTAACATTATCTATAATTTTTGTAGAATCCTTTTCTTTAGATAATGTTTTATTTTCTACTTCGACTATTTTTTTAGTTTCTTGTTTTATGTCTTGTGATGAATTTTTTTGTGAAACTTCTTTTGATTTATTTTCTTTGAGGTTATCTTTGTTATTAATATCAACCTCTTCAATTATTTTCTCAATTTTTGTTGTTGGTTCTATTAAATAGTTGTTTTCTGAATCCTCAACAGATTCTATTTCAGATTCATCTATGTCAGGTGTTTCTATAATTGAACCTAACTCACTATCATATTCAGGAATATTTTCAATATTATGTTGTTCTAATATATCTAGAGGATCTTTTTCAGATTCAATGATTTCAATAGTATTTGTTCCTTCTTCTTCAATATCAACTATTGTATTTAATTCATCTAAAGGATCCACATCCAAGTCCTCATTTTTCAAAGGAACTTCTTCTGATTCTTTATCATTTAAATTATTATCTTGACTTGACACAATTATCACTAATCCCAACATATGTAGAATTCAATATATTCAATCATAGCTAACTCCAATATTGTTAGTGTAATAATAAACTATTTATTATAAAATTTATTTTGCTCCACTGTATGTTATAGATTTTATTTCTAAATTAATAAATAACTTACTATGAAAAAATTAAGTTTACTTTAATACAAAAAATATATGGGTCTTCATCAAAATTCAAAAATTGATTTTTAATAATGCCTATTCTGGCTTCAATTGTAAAATAAAGAAAAGTTCACATGAAAAAAAATTTATTTTGGCGGACACTCATATCTAAAAAAAAAGAATTAGAGAATAAAATCAGATTTAATCATATTCTCTCCATGTGTAATCACATTCTGTGCATCTGAAGAAACGAGTTTCTGATTCATCAGCACTTCTTGTTTGTTGTAACCACCAAAATGCTACTTTATTATCACATTTTGGACAAATTACTTTTATTGTTGGTAATGTTTTTACATTACCATCTGTTACAATTATAGTATCTTCTTTATCTACTTTTTCAGCAACTTGGTATTGTTTTTTTGATTCTTCAGTTACATTTTTTACATAACCACAAGCATCACATGTGAACTTACCATCTTTTGGAAATAATACTTTTCCACATTCTGGACAAAATTCCATTTGTAATCATAATCTCCTAAAAAATTTATCTATTCAACTATATATTATTATTCTATATGTTATATACAATAAATTTTATTATCAAAGAACCTATATTAAACCTGCATCTGAAAGTATATCTCTATGGTCAAATGCAAAATCCATTTCTTTTAAGTTATTAATTTTAAAATATTTCGCATCTTTTGCATCAGAACTTGATTTAAGTTGATTTCCAATAATATAAGCTTTAAATGCAACTGTAACAGTGTGTCCTCTTGGATCTCTTTCTGGATCAGAGTATACTCCAACCAATTCATCTAATTCCACATCTAACCCTGTTTCCTCTTTTGTCTCTCTTATAGCAGCATCTTCTACTTTTTCACCATATTCTACAAAACCTCCCGGTAATGCCCAATAATCTTTATAAGGATTATTTAATCGTTTAATAAGCACTGTTTCATTATTTTTTATTATTATTACATCTACAGTTAAAGCAGGATTTCTATATTCTGACATGAAAAAGTATATATTTTCTATAAGTAATGTAAATTTCGAAATAAAAATTAGACTCTGTCAATTAATAGTGTTATTTTTAAAAGAAAAAATACATTCAAAGAAGATAGTTTCATATAAGTAAGTGTAAACTCACATTAATATCTATGATTTATTTAAAATAACGATAATAATATAAAAATGATTATAATAAATTAAAAAAAGTAATATTCAAAGAATATAATTTATTCTTTAAATCCATTTATTAAAGCTTCTTTAAAATCAGCTGCTTCTTGTTTAACATTATTTGCAGCCCTATTAATAGAATCTCTTGGATTAGGACTATGTACTTCAAATTCAGGTTGTCCTATAAGAGGATGAGTTATATCATATGCAGCAGCATGTATATCCTCCTGGTCCATTAATCTTTTCCTTAAAATATTACAAATTGTATGTGTTTCACCAGTAATTTCTAATACTAATTTTTCAGGTTGTTCTTCAATAACTTTCATCTAATACGCTCCATATTTACTTGATAATTTACGTGAATCAATCATACCACATTCACACAATAATTTATGATTAGCACTTAATCTCATAAATTTACGACAATTTACACACATTGCCTTTATTATTCCTAATTCATCTTCAGCTGTTGTTAATTCTATATATTCATGTCCTAGTATAGTAATTACTTTTGCTTCAACAATATCCCCAATTTTAAATAAATCATGCATGGATGATACATAACCATCAGTTGCCTTGGATATATGAACATAACCCTTGTAACCTGCCACTAGCTCACGTTTACTATTTAGTACTTTTTTAATAGTTACAAGTGCTTTATGAGCTTTTACATCTGTTATATGACCAATTACAATATCTTCAACTTTAATATGTTCAGGAGCATCCTGTGAATCAATTGATATTGTTTTATTAATATCATCCCGTTTTACACGTCCATAAATACTAGCTTTAACATGCCCATCCTCAACATATGTCCAATCTGAAGGGATATATTCTTCATAAGTACATAATATTTCACCAGGTAATACTAGTTCATTTTCTTTATGATTCATATTAACTACCTATAGATATTAACATAGTTTCCTATTAAACTTGAATTAATCAATTATATTATATTAATATATTATGTTTATTAATAATAAAGCTAACTAATTATGTTTGTTCATCATGAATAATAATTTCATCCATTTGATAATCATCCCAATCCCTCATACCTAATACAATTTCCAATTCATCAGGAGTTAAAACTGGTTTTTTATACATTGCACTATCATCAATTGCAATTCTTGGACAAGCAGTCATTACAAAAGCATCTAAATCAAATGGTAATAACCTATCAGGTGCAATATAATCCATATTTAATATCTGAGCTTCAAAACCATGTTCTTCTATTAATTTTTTAAGTTCTAATGCTAAATCAAATCTTAATTGACCTTTTTTAGATGAAATTATAATACCATATGATTTTGCAGATTTTGCTTTAGTTATTCTTGCAAAACGTACTCTTATTATTTTATCATAAAATTCTTCAATATCTCTTGATTCACCCTTGAATGGATCTGCAAGTATTACTGGTTTTTTTGTAAATAATTTTACTCCAAGAGCATGGAAATCACCACTTCCCACATATAATATAACATCCACATCTAAATTTTTAATAGATGTGAAATTACATCCAAGTACTTGACCTGTAGAAGTACCTTTTCCATTATCTAGTTTTACACTAAACCCTTGCTCTTCTATTAATGAAATCATATCATCTAGTTTATGTATATGTTGTGTTGTTGTTACAAGCCCAATTGTTTTTACAGTCTCATCAAGACTTGACAATGCATCATTAATTGGAGCTACAATATCTGCACTAGAATGAGCTTCAATAAATAATACAGGACAATCTGTTTTAATAGGAAGAGGAGTATGTGCAAAATGAACTACTAAATCAATATGTTTATTTACCTTATTATCAGCCAAATCACAAGCTCCAAAACAAGGATCTGCATCTATTAATACATTTACATCAGGAAGTACTTCTTGAAGTTCATTTGAAACATTTATTGCATCAACTTTCAAACCTTCTGGAAATTGTAAGATAATATTTTTTGCATCTAATTGTATTATTTTATCTTTAATAACATCAATTTTATAGTCATAGTCTATTGTTGCCATATTAAACTTCCTATTTAATCTTCAATAAGAGTTACTTTTCCATTGACCATTTTAATTTTAACTAAAGTATCTAATTTATGATTTGTTTCTTTTTCTACTATTTCACGACCCTTATCCTTTTCTATTGGTACAATTATATTAACTAAATTTGCACCTATTTCATCAAAAGCTTTTATAACACTTATTAATGTTCCTCCCGTGCTTACTACATCGTCTATTAATAATATATTATCATTTTCTTTAATTCCATTAATATATAATTCATTTTCACTGTAACCCGTTCTTTGATGTACTTTTTGTTCACCTTCAAGACCATAAGACCTTTTACGTACAACTACAAAAGGTATTCCCGTTTTAAGTGATAATGCTGTTGCAAGAGGTATTCCCATGGATTCCACCCCTACAATTTTATCAATTAAGTCAAGATTATAATTATTAATAATATAATTCATAATATCATCTAATAATTCAGGTTCTACAAGAGGTACACCATCACTTATTGGATGTACAAAGTAAAAATATTCTCCTTTTTTAACTACGGGACATTCCACTAATGATTTTTTTAATTCATCTAACATGACTAAACTCCTTCTTTAATATTATTTGAAAATAATTAGATTTTTGTTATTAATTAATCATCATAAATAATTAAATATAAACTTTCTATATAATATATTAACTTATCTAAATTATTATTTTTTAAGATTTATAGAGAATAATCATGAAATCATTAAAAATTAGATAATTTTATTAAATTATAACATCAATATAAGAAACAATAAAAGAATATTATAAAAAGATAAAAATATAAGGAGGTTCAGTGATGCTTGAAGGCCTAAGTGAAAGTCTAACACAAACAATGAAAAAATTAGCAGGAATGTCCATTATTGATAAAAAAACACTGAAAGAAGTTACCAAAGACATTCAACGTGCACTCATACAATCAGATGTAAATGTAAAAGTAGTATTCTCCCTTACCAAAAAAATAGAAAAAAGAGCATTAGAAGAAGAATTACCTAAAGGATTAAGCCCTAAAGAACATGTAATGCGTATCGTATACCAAGAATTAGTTAATTTAATTGGTGAAAAACCAGAAGAATTAAAAATCACCAAAAAACCATATAAAATAATGATGCTTGGTTTACAAGGTAGTGGAAAAACAACTACAACTGCAAAATTAGCAAAACATCTTAAAAAGAAAGGACATACATCTGCAATTGTATGTACAGACACATGGAGACCTGCAGCTTATGAACAATTAAAACAATTAACAGAACCTTTAGATGTACCTGTATTTGGAGATCCAGAAAATAAAGATGCTTTAGATCTTGCTGAAAAAGGGCTTGAAAAATGTGGATCCAAATATGATGTTATACTAGTAGATACCGCAGGACGTCACAAAGAAGAACAAGATTTACTTGATGAAATGACCAAATTAAGTAAAATAGTTGAACCCGATGAAGTAATCCTAGTAATAGATGGAACAATCGGACAACAAGCACGTAACCAAGCAGAAGCATTTAAACAAACAACAAATATTGGTTCTATTATTGTAAGTAAATTAGATGGTTCTGCAAAAGGAGGAGGTGCACTTTCTGCTGTAGCAGAAATACATGCTCCAATTAAATTTATTGGAACTGGTGAAAGAGATGATGACTTCGAAGCATTTGATCCTGAAAGATTCATATCCAGACTTCTTGGAATGGGTGATTTAGATACATTAATCGAAAAAGCAGCAGAAGTTACATCAAAACAATCCGATAAAGAAATGGTTGATTCTATAATTAGTGGTAAATTCACATTAAAAGATATGGAAAACCAGTTAAATATGATGAATCAAATGGGACCTATCCAACAAATAATGAAATTAATACCTGGATTAGGTAATCAGTTACCATCAAATGCTTCTAAAGTAACTGAAGATAAACTAAATATGTATAAAATATTAATGAACTCCATGACTGAATACGAATTAGAAAATCCAGAAGTCATTAAAAAATCAAGAATAAGTAGAATAAGTAGAGGAGCAGGACTTTCAAACGAAGATGTTAAAGATTTACTTAAATACTATAGTGTAACTAAAAAAGCATTAAAAGGAATGGGTAAAAGAAATATGGGTGGACCAATGGGTAAACTCATGAGACATATGCAAAGATAACACCCCATATTCTTTTTTTAAAAAAAATTAATTTATTTTTCTCTTATAATCATCTATAATTTTTTCAGCACGTAAATCAAATGTATGATTTTTTATTATTTTTGAATCAATAGAGCCTATTTTTAAAGCTTCATTTATTTTATCAGGTAATTCCTCTTTTTCATCATAGATTATAACTTCATCTCCAAAGACATCTTCCAGACCTACTGCATGATCACTTACTATTACTGCACCACATGCAAGACCATCAAAAATTCTGTTTGAAATAAAACCTTTTTTACGCATATCATCCCAATGATCATTTAATAATACTTTTGTTGAAGAATATGCTTTGTTTACCTCTTCATTAGGGAAATAATCCCCTTTTATATATTTTTCATCAATAATTCCTTCCCAAAATCCACCATATACACTTAATTGATGATTTGTTGGTAATAAATCTCTTAATATTTTTCTAAATTCTGACTTGAATTGTCCTACAAATAATAACTCAGTTTCATATTCTTCACAAACATCCCTATGGAATCTAGACAAATCTGTACATTGTAATAATCCTTCAACTTCTGTACTAAGTAATGGTTTTAATTGTTTAGCCCAGAATAATGATGCAATATATACTTGATTATAAGAGTCATATTCACCTATACTTATTAAATCAGGATGTGATATATTCCACATTATATTATAATGAATAGATTTTGGAGTATATTTATTTAAACCTCTTAATACTAATATTACATCATATAAGGTATCATCATAAGTATCCCAATCATCATATAATTGTATTTTTGCAAAACAATTCTCTTTTTTATTGAATGCTTTTACTAGTAGTATTGCAAAGTGATAATCACCCCAACTATGTCTATCACCCTCTTTTTTAATTGGTAACTTAACCATTACTTTTATAGATTCAATATATCTTTTAAGAAGATCTACTAGTGCATCTGTTAGTGCTTGGTAAATTTCATTTTCTAATAATATTTTTTGTAATTCTTTGATTTTATATTGTAATTTTCCTGAATTCGACAAATATTCATTTAATAAAGCTTCAAGTGATTCTTTTGAATCATATACTGGTAATTTCCCTCCAAATATTTCTTCCGAAACTTGTTTATTATTTGTTATTACAAGAGAATTATTTATTAAAGCATTGAATATTACGGAATCCTTCAATAAGAATGAATCCATGTTTTCTTCATAATCTAGGACTATTTTTGTTGATGTGTAAGCTTTTGTTAAATTTTCAGATTCAATTAATCCATGATTATACTTACTGAATTTTTCACTAGATTCTAATGAATCACCATAGATATTAAATGTGTACTTTAGATTATCTGGATTTAATAATTCACCAATTTTTTCAAGTTCATCATGATCTTTTATTAAACAATAATCACACATGAATTCTTCTGATGCTTTGAAATCATATGATTCATGTTTAGATATAATAGGATAAAATAATGGTTCATATCCAGAATAATCTCTAATATAGTCTAATCCTTCTTGTGTAGTAGATAGGAACACGTCATAGTTTTCAAAATATTCATTATCTATCCATTGTTTATAATCATTTGTTGCAACGGCTAATTTCATTAGTAAAATATTTTCAGTTTTTATTTTATCTAAATTATAATCACTTACTAAAGAAATTAAAACATCAGTATTTTCATCAATATTATAACAATCTTCACCATCAAAAGGGATTAATTGAGTTTCATAACCTTTTAGTTCTAATTGATGGAATAATCCTTGAATAGAAATGTAATTTCCTGTATTATATGCATCTTTTTTAATAACACATGCTATTTTTAAGTTATCATCACTGTATAGATTTTTTTTATTGAGTTTATCAAAGAAAACATTTTGTTTTAGATAAGTATGCCATTTTCTTGTAAATACTTTTGTATTATGCTTTTGTCTATGTTTAAGTAGTTGTTCTTTATTTTTAGATAGAATTCCATGTTCATGATGATAAACCACTGCTTTTGGATTATAGTAGTTTGTATATCCTTGTTTATTTAATTTTAAACATAAATCAACATCTTCAAATCCATAAATATATTCTGCATCAAATCCACCTACTTCTTCATATTTTGTTTTTTCAATTAATAATACTGCAGAGGATACTGCTGCTATTTTTTCAGTTTCTGTATCATTGAATAGGTATGATTTAGCATTATCCCTGTCATATGGTTGGATATATCCATCTCGTCCCTTAAAGTGTTTGCCTGTGTGTTGTAATTTATATGATTTATGACTTTTACTTAAAAATTCAGTAGAATCCGGATATACTAATCGTGCCCCTATTGCTCCTGCATCTTCATGTGTTAAAGCTGTGTCAATTAAATGATTAAGCCATCCATCTAATAATTCAATATCATTATTTAAGAACAGTAAATATTGTCCTTTAGCTAATGCTACACCATCATTATTAGCATCAGCATAACTTTTATTTATCTTATTTTCTATGAGAATTATAGGCAATTCTGTTTTAAACTTCTTGATTATATCTACAGAATCATCCGATGAATCATTATCTATTATGATAAGCTCATAATTCGGATAATTTGTTTTTTCATCAAATCCTCCAAGTATTTTTTCTAAAAAATCTGAACCATTCCTATTTAGTAAAATTATTGAAATTAAAGGAGCATCTTCATCATAAGTACTGTATTCATATGACATTACATCTTGTTTTATAGCCATTTCATAGTCTTTTTTATCAGCTTCAGTTAAAAATTGCTTACATCGATGTCCTTGATCTCTTCCTTCTGTAATATAATGATATAATGGACATATTTCTGCTTCTTTTACTTCAGGGTACTTATATAGATAATAATTGTTATCAAAGTAGCGGGATGGATTTTTACCTTCAATGTATCCTCTTGAAACATAATGATAAGCCGGTTTTTCAAGTGTATATTTTACATCATCATATGTTTCTAAATAGAATTCTTCATCGAATAGTTCTGATGCTTCAACAATCCTTGCATATTCATTTAACAGTTTTTCATGATTTAATTTTTCATCTTCTTCAGTTTTAGTTAAAGAAGGTTTTCTTCCTTCACTGCTTCCTTCTGTTAAATAATGATAGTATGGATTTAGAGTTAATGGTAGCACTTCTTTATTCTGTTCTCGGTAGAATTTTGTATCAAATACCTTGTTTGGATTTTTATGATGAACTGCACCATATTCTACATAATGTTTGATTAAATCACGAGTATCCCCTTTAAGTCCTGGATTTTGACTCATATAATATTCTACGTCAAATGTATTTGAATCATAAATTACATCAATACATTCATTTAATTCTACTCCAGTTAATTCTTTATGTGTAGTTATAGAGTTACTTTTTAAACCTCTGAGTATGTAATGTATTAATGGATTTATATCATTACCATTAAGATATGCTTCTTTGTAGTATAATGTATCAAATTCCTCATTTGGATTTAAATTAGACTTGTATCCCTCAATTAAGTAATGTTTAAATGGATCTAAATTTGATTTCTTTAAATTGGGATGTTGTTTATAATAATACTCTTCATCAAAAAGATCATTATTTTTAATTTCACTTATAGCTTTTTCAATTTCTTCTGGAGTAAAATCATAGTTTGTTAATTTGTTTTCCTTGATACCATAGATTGCATAGTGAATTAGAGGATTTACATCATTGTTTTGTAAAAAATTACTTTGACTTATATAATATTTTGTGTTAAAAGAACTAGAAGGATTTCTTCCTTCTTTATATCCTACTGTTAAATAATGATTAAAAAGATTACTTGTTCCATCAGCTATCCAAGGGTATTGATTATTATAATATTCTTCATCAAACAAATGATTTTCTCTAATGATGGTTATTGCTTCTATATAATCTTCAGGAGTAATAACTTCATATGAATCATCATCTTTAAACATGTTTAATTCATCAACACTACTTCTTAATTTATCATTAAGATTAATATTCTTTTCATTTAATTCCAGAAGTTGATTATTGATGTTTTTTATATTTTCTTGAATAGATAAACTATTATTAGTTAGATTTAAACTTTTTTCAGCAATAATTTTTGTTTTTTCATCAATACTTATGCTGTTTTCCGTTAATAATTCATTTTTAATTTCGTCCTCAAAAGAATTATTTTCAAAATCATCATATAAAACATAGAATACTAATGGATTTATATCATATTCTTTTAAAAAAGAATGTTTTTCTATATATAACTCATTGTCAAATAATTCTGAAGGATTTTTACCTTCTTTGTAACCTATGTTTAAATAATGTTCGAATAAATCATCTGTTTCTTCAGATACTTCGGGATATTGAGTATTATAATATTCCTTATCAAAAAAGTTATTTGCAAGTATTATCTTTTTTGCATTGCTCAATTCTTCTTCACTGATTTTTTTGCTATTAATTGATGACATAATCCTGACCCTTTCAAAATTTTATTATTTTATATTTATTTAAATTTAAATATATAATAATTTAATAGTATATATTAAAAATATAAATAAAAATAATTTAAAAAATAAAATAACCTGAATTAAGGAGTATTAAATGACAAATATAGAAAAAAATAAAAATACTGAAAAAAATAATTATGCTCTTTGTCCCGAATGTTTATCTAGAATATATAGAAAGCCTGAAGATAAAAAAAACTCTAAAATACCCCTAATAACTGATTCCAAAAAGTGTAGCATATGTAATAATTTAATGTTAAATAAGGATAAATTATACAATATCATTTTAAAAAAGATAAACTTACTTAATATTGAGTTTGACACTTTTTTAATTGCTTGTCAAATAAATAATCAAACACTTATTAAAAATCAGCAAAAAATCAATAAGATAACAAATTACAATGGAAATAATGACCTTAAACATGCTATAAGACGTGATATGACACAAATGCTTGTAGAAAAACTAGGTAAAACTGTTGACTACAAAAATCCAGAAGTAGTTATCATGATAAAGGTAAGAAAAAAAGCTTACAAACATAATCCTTATTATGAAATAAAGAATGTTAATATATTCCTTGATTCTAATCCAATATTTATTGAAGGAAAATATCGTAAATTAGTTAGAGGTATTCCACAGACAAAATGGCCTTGTACTGAATGTAAAGGAAAGGGTTGTGAAGCTTGTAATTACACAGGACGGCAATATGAAGATACTGTTGAAGATTTAATTTCTAAACAAATTTTAAAAATGACTAGAGGAAATAGTACTAAATTCCATGGATCAGGTCGTGAAGATATTGATGTTTTAATGTTAGGTGAAGGAAGACCATTTGTAATTGAAGTAAAACATCCATTTAAACGAAAAATAGATCTTAAATTACTAAGAAGATTAGTTAATAGTCATAGTGATGGTAAAATTGAAATTAATGATCTTAAGTATGTTGATAGAACAAGAAAAGCTACAATAAAAAATAGTTCAGTTGAAAGTTATAAAATATATTCTGCCATTGCAGATTTTGAAAAAGGAGTTACAAGTAAGGATATTGCAGCAATAGAAAAATTAAAAATAATCGAACAAAGAACACCTATACGAGTAGAACACAGAAGAGCTGACTTAATCAGGACAAGAAAAATCAATAATATTGAAGTAGAACGTATAAATAGTAAACAATTACGTATCATTATTAATTGTCAAGGTGGTCTTTATATTAAAGAATTAATATCAGGGGACGATAATCGTACAAAACCAAGTATATCACAAATTACTAATAATAAGGCAATATGTTCCCAATTAGACGTTTTAAAAGTACATATTCCAATCTAAATACCACTTTTTTCTAATTTTTTAAGAACTTGTATAATGGTTATACTTATAAACTATAAAATTAATATATATTATACAATATTAAAACATAGAGTGTAATCTTGAAATATTACAGTAATATGATAATCTATAAAAAAACCTATAAATTATAGAACATACTATTTAATAACCTATAACAAGAATTATATAAAAAAAGAACTATGTTTATAATTGAAAAAAATTTCTTTTTTAGCTCTAAAGAAATTAATTTAGAAGAAATAACTCATTAACAGATAATTAGAATTTAGTATTCTTAACATTTAGTTAAATACAATATAACTTAGTCAATATAAGACTAATAAACCTATAGATTTGTGAAAAACCTAAATTCACAATCCAAAAAAAAATAAAACCTAAAAAAAAACTTAAATTCTATTAAAGAAACTGAGATGATATAGATGAGAAAATCAAAAGGATTTAAAAGTCGATCAAGATATAAACTTAAAAGAAGTATCAGACCTAAACGAGCTAACCCAATATCCAGAAAAATACAAGTATTTGAAGCAGGACAAAAAGTACATATAATAGTTGATTCAAGTATCCACAGAGGACAACCACATCCAAGATTCCACGGAAAAACTGGAGAAGTAGTTGGTCAAAAAGGAAAAGCATACCTTGTAGCTATTAAAGATGGAAACAAACCTAAAGAATTAATTATAAGACCAGAACATCTTAAATTACAAGAGTGATTATGATGATTGGAAAAAAAGTCATTGATACTAAACCTATCACAATATCTGAAGCACGTGAAATTCTAATGAAAAAAGTAGAAGAAAAAGCTGATGAAAATAATGAAGTCGATGGCCACCAATTCACATATGAACAGAATTTAACTATTGACTATGTCAATAAGTTTGCATTACTTGATGCAGAAGATGCTCAAGAACTAAGAGGTAAATTAGAAAAACACCTTAGTCCTATACAAGCAGTAAAAGTAGTGGATTTAATGCCTGAAGATCTTGATGACTTAAGATTAATCTTTTCAAAAGAAAGAGGAAATTTCGAAACAGAGACTTTACAAGAAGTATTAGATCTTGTAGATCAATATCGATAAACTCCCCTACTTTAATTCTTTCAATAACCACCTAAATGAAGAGCTTTTTTTCAAAATTATTATCTAAAAATTATTTTAAAGGACAATTACTATGTTAAATAATACAAAAAAAATATTAGATAAATATAATATTAGACTTGATAAAAATAAAAGTCAAAACTATTTAATAGATAAAAACAAACTTAATAAAATACTAGAAAATGCAGACATCCACAACAATGAAACAATTCTAGAAATAGGTGCAGGTATTGGAACATTAACCATACCAATGGCCAAAAAAGCAAAAAAAGTAATTGCGATAGAAAAAGATCCAATCATTGCAGATATTTTAAAACAACGTATAATCAAAGAAAAATTATCTAATATTGAAGTAATTCGTGAAGATGCACTTAAAATTGATTTTCCTGAATTTGATAAAATGGTTTCAAATTTACCTTATCAGATATCTTCTCCTGTAACATTTAAATTATTAAAATATCCTTTCAAAAAAGCTATACTTATGTATCAACTAGAATTTGCAAAAAGAATGCAAGCAAACCCAAATACCCATGAGTACTCCAGGTTATCAGTGGCATTATATTTCAGAGCAGATATTCAAATTATAGACACACTACCTCCAGAGGCATTCATTCCAAAACCTAAAGTAAACAGTGCAGTAATTGAATTAGTACCAAAAGAAAATAATGTAACTCAATTATTTGATAACACAACACGTGCATTATTCCAGCATCGAAATAAAAAAGCAAAAAAAGCATTAATTCAATCAGCACATGAATTAAAGAGTAATAAAAAGGAATTAAAACCTAAATTAGATAATATAAATAATCCATTACTAGACGAAAAAGTATTTAAATTAACTCCTGAGAATATAAAAGAAATATCAGAAATAATAGGAGAAATATTATGAAATATGAAAATATAGAATATAATGAATGCGAAGAAGTATATCCACCAGCAGAAGATACTTTTCTATTAATTGATAATTTAGAAGTATATGAAAATGAAGATGTCCTAGAAATAGGTGCAGGTACGGGAATTGTAAGTATTGCTGCATCTTTTATTGCAGAAAATGTGACTTGTGTTGATATAAATCAACATGCCATTAAATGTACAGAAGCTAATGTTAAATTAAATAATAGGGAAAATATTACTGTTATTCATAGTGATTTGTTCGAAAATATAACAGAAAAATATGATTTAATAATATTTAACACACCATACCTACCTGTAACTGAAGAAGAACATGACGATGATGATTATAGTAAAGCATGGGATGGTGGAATTGATGGTAGACAAATAATTGATAAATTCCTAGAACAAGCTCATAACTACATTAAAAGTAATGGTAGAATTCAAATAGTACAATCATCCCTAAGTGATAATGAAAAAACATTAAATTATCTTAACACTAATGGATTTGAAGCTAAAATAAGCGCTAGTGAACATCAATTTTTTGAAGATATTACATTAATAACTGCGAAAAAAATAGAATAGAAAAAGAATATAGTTTTTTATCTATAAAAAGCTTGTTATAACATAAATTATAACTAATACTGTAATTATAATAGTTATAAGCCATGAAACTATATTATACCATCTTGAATTTACATAATCTCCCATTATATTTTTATCATTGATTATTAATAACATTAAAACCAATACAAATGGAAGCAGAATACCATTAATTACTTGTGAAAATAATAATATTTCCATTAAAGGTATATTTGGAATTAATATAATTATAGCACAGACAAATATCATTCCAGCATATAATCCATGAAATACAGGAGCTTCTTTAAAATCTTTAGAAATTCCTGTTTCAAATCCAAGACTTTCACATACATAATATGCTGTGGATAAAGGCAATATGATTGCACTAAATAATGACGCGTTAAGAAAACCAAGCCCAAATAAAAATCCTGCATATTCACCGGCAACTGGAATTAATGCTGTTGCTACATCTTTAACATCACTAACCGGTGTTCCTGTAACATGTATTGTTGCAGCACAAGCTATTAATATAAATAATGCTACAACACCAGTAAATATTGGCCCAATAATTGATTCTGCCTTTGAATATTTTAATTCATCTTTACTTACTCCTTTTTCTACTACAGATGATTGTAAATAAAATTGCATCCATGGAGCTATTGTTGTACCAATAAGACCTACTACCATTGTAATATATGGAGTATCTAATTGTAAGTCAGGTACTACTGCTGTTGCTACTTGACCCCAATCAGGATTTGCCATGAGTCCTGCTAAAATATAGGAAATATAAACTAAAGATAATATTATGAATATTTTTTCAACATTTTTATAATTTCCTTTAATTACAAGTAACCATATTATTATTGCTGTTAGAATTACTGATATAACGGGAGGTACTCCAAAAATTTCTGATGAAACAACTATTCCCGAGAATTCAGCAAGAGTATTTCCAAAATTTGCTATGAGTAATCCTATCATTATGAACATTGTTATTTTAACGCCTACTTTTTCTCGTATGAGACTTGCAAGACCTTTTCCTGATATTATACCCATTCTTACACCCATTTCTTGGGCTACGATTAACGAGAAAATCATTGGTATAAATGTCCATATTAGATTATATCCATATTGTGCTCCAGCTAAACTGTAGGTTAATATACCTCCACAATCATTATCAACCATTGCTGTGATTAATCCTGGTCCTAGTACTGATAAAAATATGAATATTGACATTAATGTAGGGTAATTTTTTAATTTTTGTTTAACATTATCCATTATAGCCATGTATTACACCTTATCTAAACATTGTAGGAATACGTTTTTTCCATGCTGTTGGTAGAACTATATCTATTGCATCATCTACTGTTACTATTCCTTTCATTTTATTATTTTCATCCACAATAGGAAGTGCCACTAAATTATATTTTGCAATTATTTTAGCAACTTCATTTTCCTCTTCATTAACATCAACAGAAATTATGTCCTTATTCATATAATCATAAATTTTTGTATCATTATTATTTAGAAGTAATTCTCTTATTGTTACAACTCCTTCTAAGTCATCTTCTTCTGATAGAACATATATGTAATAGAGTGTTTCTACTTCATCTGCTATTTTTCTAAGAGTAGTCATTACATCTAGTGTAGTCATGTTTCCAGTTACATGAGCATATTCTGTGGTCATTATTCCTCCAGCTGTATTTTCGGGATATTCCAGTAATTCCCTAAGTTCTTGTGATTCTTCAGGATCCATTAAACGAAGAATTTCTTCTTTTTTCTCATCGGAAATTGTTGCAAGAAGGTCTGCTGCATCATCAGGTGACATTTCATCAACTAACTCTGCTGCTTCTTTTTTCTCCATTTCAGTAAGTATGGTTTTCTGTTTTTCGGGAGATATTTCTTCAAATGCATCTGCTGCTGATTCATCATCTAATGAACTTAAAATACTCATTGAATCAGATATTCCTAATCCATCAACTATGTCTGCAATATCTGCTGGATGTAGACGAGTTAATTTTTCTTTAGATACTTTGAGTTTTAGATTAGAAAAATCTAATGAATCTATATCTTTCCATGAAATTATATTATCTTCAGGATGAAGCTTTTTGGATAGACCACCTAAGCCTAATCGTCTGAATAATCCATTAATTCCAATATCCACACCTATAATATAATATTCTCCCTTTTTATAGGTGATTTCAACATCGTTAACACGTCTTATTTTACTTCCTTCCATATCCACTACTTGTCTATCTAGAATATCTCTTGAAAGTTTTATTGAGGAGTCTTGTCTGGGATATTGTATAATATCTTCTAATGCTTTTGTTAGGATAACTTTGTTTGCTGTGATTTGATTTATGTATGATGAGGGTATGAAATAGTTTTCACCATTTGCTTTTATTTTTATTGCTTCTATTCTGGGGTATGTTTTATCTGCAGATATTATTATATCCTTAATTTTACCCCATTGGTCATTATTTTTATCAAAAACCTTTTTACTTAGTAATTCTGTAAGATACATCCTCTCACCACCCTCATATTATTGTAATGAATTTGAAGAAATATATTAAAAGTTTAGTCTAAATCTAATTTTAATGGTTCTTCTTTAAGTCTTTCCATTACAATTAATTCACGCAATTCTTCAATTCCGTCAATTGTTCTTATTTCTGCATTTATTATTTCATTTAATTCTTCTAATGTGTGTGACCATACTTTGATTAAAATATCATATTCTCCAGAGATACTGTAAACTTCTGAAACTTTTTTTAGCTTAGGTAATTCTTTTTCAACGTTTTCATGTTTTTCTGTTTCAGTTTGTATTATAATCATTGCAGTTACTTTTATTCCTACTGCTTCTGGATTTACTATTGTTGTGTATTGTTCGATTACATTGTTTTTTTCTAATTTTTTAATTCTGTTTGATATGGTTGAATCAGGTATCCCTGTTTTTAATGATAATTTAGATACGGGCATTCTCGAATTTTCTACTAATTCATTTAAAATTTTTTTATCATTTTCATCCATTGCAATGCTTCCCATTATGTGTAAATTTTTTTATTGAAAATTATGCTTGGATTTATATGTGTTATTTAAACTATATATAATTTGGGAGAAATAGCAAAAATAATAAAAAAAATGGGTGAAATCACAACTTAATAATAAAAAATTGTGGAAATACCAAAAAATAATGATAAAAATACTAAAACCAATAAATAAATTATGTTTAAAACTCAAAAAAAATAATAAAAATAGAATAAAAAAAACTTATAAGATATAATTTTTAAAAGAAAAACCAATTTAAAACCATTAAAATTTAATTTTATTTAAAATAATCACTGAAATATTCCTATAAAATCGTACAATATATCCAACAACAATTCCAGCAAATACTGTACCCAAACCAATCCCTTTAAATGTTCCATACAATACTAATGATAAAATTACACCTATTATAACATTACTTGTATCAAATGCTGTTTTTAATTTACCAAATTCAATATCAGTAACAGATTTAATAGCTAAAGATACACCTTCACCAGGCAATACCACTGCATTAGAATTTACTTCTAAAAGTACACCTAATGCTATAACAAAACAACTAATAATACAAACAATCCATTGATCTATGAGTGTTATAGGTTCTACGAATGATAAAACACCTAACGCGAAGTCAATAAAATATCCAAAGATACTTGTTACTACAATTTGCATCAATTGTATTTTTTCAAAGTTTGATTTTAAAACAATTATTTGAATTAAAATAAGTAACATATTAAAAATAACCGTTATTGTTCCAAGAGATAATGGAACAGCAAAACTTAAAACATTTGGTATGCATGATATAGGTGTTGTTCCTAAATCGGATTTAACAGATAATGCTACACCAAAGGACATTATAAATAATCCTATGATTAAAATAAAATAATTCCTGAGTAATTGTTTAAAATTTATATCATATAAATCTAAATTAATATACTGTTTAATTATGCTTTTTTTCATCTTATCAATAATATATATGTAAATTATTATATTAAAAGATAACTTGATATAAAAAGAGAAAATAACAAAATAAAATCTATTTTTGTCCTGAAATCACGAAATAACGATAATATTTGAAAAAAACATCTACATTAACATACCCTATTTGTTTATACCATTTAATTGTATCCCTTAGTGTTGCAGGCTTATCTAATGTTCTTCTTTTACGTAGAATTTCTTTTTCATATTCTGGCATGTTTTGTGTTTGAAGGTGTGATTCATCTTTTTCCTTATATAGTTGTTCTGTTTTATCTGTTGCTCCACTTACCTGGTCAGCATTTATAAATACACCACCATCAAGTAAGTGATTGTAAATTTTTTCGTATAATTCTTGTTTTTCATCATCCGTTAAGTGATGTATGGATAATGATGAAATTATTATATCATATTGTTCTGGAAAGTTATGAGTTAAATAATTTGCTTCTATATAATTAAATAAGATTTCATTTTCAAATTTTTTTCTTGCTTTTTCTAACATTTTATGAGACATATCTATTAATGTTATTTCACTTTTTGGATGTTGTTTATGTAATAATTCTGTTAATATTCCAGTTCCTGCACCTAAATCAAGTATTTTTGGATTATTATATTTTTTTGTAAGATCTATTGCGGTTTGATAAAATTCATCCATTAAAGGTATTGCTTGTTTTCTGTAGTTATCATACTTATTTGATCCTTGATTAAATGCATCTTTTACTTTTTGAGTTTCCATGATTAGTTTTCTCCCCTATTTTTTAGTTTCTATGTAGCTATTGTTAATCTTAACTTGTATATTTCAGGATCCAATATATAATTTAAATAATTATGCCTATTTTTTGTATCATAAATTATGTAAGTATTATTTTTATTAGTGTTTATATGAATATAAATTGTGTCATTATCATTGGACAATAATGTTTTTAAGTTATTATTTATATTCTTTGTATTTTCTACTTCATCCATTACTTCTTGATTATATGAATTTGTTAAAATATACCTCACATTATTCCTAGTTACTATATAAAAAATTCCATTACCTAGTTGAGCATTATTTATTTCAAGAGGTTTACACGACCATGAGCCATTCTTATTTTCATGATTATATGGACATTTATTATTAACATCATTATCACTTATTCTAAATATATTATACCCAAAATCAAGTATTATGTCTGCTTCCTTGGAATAAATACTTTTATTATTATCTAATGTATGGTTTCCTGCAATATAAGTTATATTTGTAGGATTATTTTTAGGATACATTATTAAAGAATAACAAGTACCTTCTGGAAACATGTTAGTTAGTAGATAATTATTATTTTTTAATTTAATTAATTTATCATAACTTATCATAGAACTAGTACTATTTTCTCTAAGTCCTATTGTTTTAATATTATTTTCAGTTATAGTATCCCAATTAGCAGGAGTACCTTCTGTTTTTACAAGAGTATCCAAGATAGTTTCTACTAATTGATTTGATTCATAGTTATTTAATGTCATTACCTGATTATTATTAATATTATTTATTGTATAAACAAGCATGGAGAAAATTATTGTTAAAATTATAATATAAACTATTAAATCAGTTATTATTAATTGTCCTTTAGAATTCATAACCCATATTTCAATTTATGTCCATTATCCAAATAAATTACTGTTGTATTATTTAATATTATTTTATTTCCAGCATATTGTCCATTTTCTGTCATGTTGAATAATACGTGGTCAATTGATACTGGAGCTCTGTCTCTTTCTTGTGTAGATATAATAAATGTCTCTAGCCCTCTATGAGAACATGTTGATTTATTTTCTAATCTACATAATATACATAATCCATCATGACTTTCATGATAATAATGATTATTAACACAATTAGCTATTATTGTATTATTATGACCGTGTTTTGTATATTCATCATATGGACATTTCTTTATAACATAAGCCTCCCTTGTATTATTATAAACTGTGCTATTTTCTATTTGAATTATATTTGAAAGTTTATCATTATATTCTATGAAATTATTTGTTGGTTTTACACCTGTTCTTAGTGTAGGTAAAGGATCATATATTTCATAATTCCCCTCAGTTAAATTTACATAGATTTTATTATTTTTTTCTATTTTATTTTTTGAATTGAATGTTGTTTTTAGAGAATAAATTATTTCTATTTGGAATGGATTATCTGCTGCTTTAATATTTATAATTGTACAATTCAAGATACATCCAGAATTATTATAGTATTTTTCCTGATTTTGATTTATATTCTCTTGCAATCTACTTTTAAATATTTTTGTACTGTTATCATAGGGATTATTTGTAAGTATAACCTCTTTTGTCATATTATGTAATGTTTCTTTTGTGAGTATAGTGATTTCATTTTCAAAATCAGAAGTTATACTTGTTAACTTATTATTTTCTATATTTTCTGCTGTATTATTTACATAATGATTATCCTGTTCTATTGTTATGATTAATAATAATATAACTGGAATTATTATTAGTAAAAGTAAAATACTTGTTATATATCCATTATTATCTAGTTTTTTCATAATATTTTTCTAAGTCTACTATAAAATAGTATTACAATAATATAAATTATTATGATTTTTATTTAATAAATAATATGTGTATTAACAGAGTTAATTTTATAAAATTAGAAATAAAAAAGAAGAAGAAACTAGTTTTAGTTTATTTCGAGTGAATTCACAATTATTTTAAGTTTATATTCATCAGAATAATATTCATCATAATTTTTCATAATATCCATTATAACACGTATATTATCATCATCTAATAATGATTCTACTCTTGATTTGAAATTAATTGATTTTTCATTTGTATTTTCTTTATTAATTGTATTTATATATTCAGACCATTCATTGTTATTTTGATATTCTACTGTTTCATTCACAGGAAAACCTTGTGTTGTAATTCTGATTGATAGAGATAGATTCCTACTTCGAGATAACATATCTTCAATTGAATAATAAACTATTTTATCCATAAATAGTCCTCCTTTGAGTTGTATATACTAATATCTTTAAAAATGATATAATAAATTTATTTAGATAACTACCATCTGTTTTATTAAGTATTATCAAGAGAGCCATGTGAAAAAAATAAAGATAGTATTTATTAATAAAATTACTAAAGAAAATATAATTATTTTTAAATTTATCCTTAAAATATTAGTAGATTTCATTAAAAGTATTACATTTTGTATAGATAACTTAAAAAAAGTATTAAATACATTTAATAATGTTGAATAACATAATAGTAATAAAAAATATAGTAAAAAGTAATACTTTTATTAGTAGCGTGAAAATATGAACAAGGAGAATAACAAAACAGGAATATTACTAGTAGGACATGGAAGTAGACTAAAATACAATAAAGAATTAGTAACAGAAGTTGCACGAAAATATGCCTTAACTATGCCAGATTATAATGTTGAAGTAGGTTTTATGGAATTAGTAGAACCAAGTATTCCTCAATCATTTAACAAATTAAAAGAAACTGGTGTTAATAAAATAATAGTAAATCCTGTGTTTTTAGCTCATGGAATGCATACAAAAATTGATATTCCTACAATATTAGGTCTTGGACCACTAGTTGACCTTGAAAATCATCCACACCACCATCATAATCATAACCATGAACATCACCATCACCATCATAGAGATGCTAAATCAGAACCAGTGGAGTTTGATGGTGAAATAATATATTTAGAACCTCTAGGTGCAGATGATAAAATTGTTGATATTATAACAGATAGAATAAACAATGAATTAGAAAAAAATCCTACAAATCCACCAGAAAATACAGGAATATTACTAATAGGACATGGAAGTACATTACCCTACAATAATGAAGTTATTGAATCCATTGCAAAGAAATATATTTCACAAAACAAGGATTACCCAATCGAAGTAGGATTTATGCAACTTAGTAAGCCAACTATACTAGAATCATTTGATAAATTAAAAGAAAAAGGAGTTAAAAAAGTTATTGCTTGTCCAATATTCTTAGCTCATGGTATCCATACAAAATTAGATATACCACATTCTTTAGGTCTTAATCCAGAACCTATTAAAAGTTATCCAAAAAACTATGATAACATAGATGTTGTTGAATTTGATGGTGAAATAATATTAACAGAACCAATAGATGCAAATGATTCTATAATCGATATTATATCAGAAAGAATTAATCCTCATTTATAATATAGTTTTAATCTAAAACTTTATATAGAAATTATGTTCTAAATGATTAATAATAAATAGATGTTAATTAAATATATTAATTAAGAACAAACTTAATATAACATTCATTATTAACGGAGGATTAGTGCATGAGTGAGATTATAAAAGGATGGCGTCATAACGATCAAAGATACAATTTAATAGGAACCAAGTGTAACAAGTGCGGAAACACATTTTTCCCTAAAAGGGTAGTTTGTCCAAACTGTAGAAGCCATGGTGATATTGAAGATCTCCAATTCATAGGAACAGGTAAAATATACACCTACTCCGTAATTCATGCAGCAACAGATGATTTCAAAACAAATTCACCATATGCTGTAGGAATAATTGAATTAGATGAAGGTGCAAAAGTAACAGCACAAATAGTAGACTGTGATGTCAACAACTTAAACATCGGCGACGAAGTAGAAGTCGTATTTAGAAAAATCAGTGAAGAAGGAAAAGAAGGAGTTATATCATATGGATACAAATTCAAACTCAAAGAATGATACAGGAATATTACTAATAGGACATGGAAGTCGTCTTCCATACAACAAAGAAGTAGTAAGTGAAATAGCAAAAAAATACGCAGAAACAAAACCAGACTACAACATAGAAGTAGGATTCATGGAACTTGCTGAACCAAACATCCCTCAAGCATTTAACAAACTAAAAGAAACAGGAGTAAAAAAAATAATAGTAACTCCAGTATTTTTAGCTCATGGAATGCACACAAAAAGAGATATTCCAACAATACTTGGATTAGAACCAGCAGATATTGAAGCTGAACTTTCTGGTGGACATCATCATGACCACGGCCACGACCATGACCATGAAGAACACGAACACCATCATCATCACCATCATCATCATGATGAAGAACCAGAAACAATTGAATTTGATGGAGAAATCATATACACTGAACCATTAGGTGCAGATGATGCAATAGTTAACATTATTGCAGACAGAGTAAACAAACATTTATAAATTAACCCCCTAATACTTTTATTTTTTTAAAAACTACTTTTAAAATAAAGCAAAATTCCATATGATAATATGATAATATCAGAACTAGGAGAAAAAAAATTAATTAAAAAACTCCTCAAAAAACGAGATGAAACATTAACTAATCTCCCTAAAACAATTCTAAACAGTTATCATGATGATGCAGCACTACAAGAAAATAAGGACCAATACACTGTAATTTCTACTGATATGCTCATTCAACATACCCATTTTCCAAAACAAATGACCCCCTATCAAATGGGTGAAAAAATAGTTACTGTTAATGTAAGTGATATACTTGCAATGAATGCAAAACCTGAATCAATACTTATTTCCATGGCACTTCCAAAAACATTAGATGTACATGATTTTGATGAAATAATAGACGGTATTCTTAAAAAATGTGAAGAATATAAGATTACATTGATTGGTGGTGATTTAAATCAACATGATGAAATAATATTATGTGGAACAGCTACAGGCCAAATAAATAAGGAAGTAAAACTACAAAGAAATATAGAACCAACCAATTTAATAGCAGTAACAGGACAACTTGGAGGTCCAGCAGCAGCACTTGATTTAATTAACAATGATATGACCCTACCCTTACAAGACAAAGAAATTATACTAAATAGTTTATTAGAACCTAATTTACCCCTTAAAACATCAGAAATTCTTAGAAAACACCCTGAAATTGTTACAAGTATTACTGACATAACTGATGGATTAGCAGTAGAATTAGGACATTTACACGAAAAAAATAATAATCTAGGCTTCTGTATACATAAGAATAAAATACCATACAATAAATATTTAGAAGAAATTGCAAATGCCAACAATAAAAATTTAAATGAGTATTTATTTCATTTTGGAGAAGAATTTGAACTATTATTAACATTAAAAAAAGACAAATACAATAAATATAAACATGAACTAAAAGACATTCATGTAATTGGTGAAGTAAATAATAGTAATCAAATAACCATACTAGAGAATAATTCTATTAAAAATATGAAAATAAAAGGTTATGAACATTTAAAGGAGAATTAGGATGAATAGATGTGATATTTGCCCAAATAATTGTGATTATGATAATAATTCAATATGTCAACAAAGTCCAATATATGATGATGAAAATATAGTAGAAACATCTGCAATAGCAATAGATCCTATTGAAAAAAAACCCTTATATCATTTTATGCCAGGTACTAAAACACTATCCATTGGTACTGTTGGTTGTAATTTAAAATGTATTAATTGTCAAAATCATACTATAGCTCAACCAGAAAATACTATACTCGTACCTATAAAAACATATGCTCCAGAGGAACTGGTACAACAAGCAATAGATAATGATTTGGAAAGTATCTCCTGGACCTACAATGAACCTACAATACATCCTAAATGGATAATAAGTACTGCAAAAATAGCTAAAGATTATGATATTAAAACAATACTTGTTACAAATGGTTATACTAGTCAAAAAACATTAGATAAATTAGAAAAGTATGTAGATGCTGTAAATGTAGATATTAAAAGTATGGATGAAGAATTCTATAAAGAAGTATGTGTTGGAACATTGAAGCCTGTGTTAAATTCTATAAACTATTATGTTAAACATGGAGTTCATACAGAGGTGACTAATTTATTAATTCCAGGATACAATGATTCTACACAAGATATTAGAAAAATAATTAGTTTTATTGGAAATACATCTGATAAAATACCACTTCACTTCACCCGATTTTATCCTCAATTTAAATTAAATGACATTGAACCTACAAGAGAAAAAACAATATATAAAGCATGTGATCTTGCTCAATATCTGGGAATAAAATACACATACCCTGGAAATATAGAAGCATCATATAAGGATAATACTTATTGTAAAAATTGTAGACATCTCTTAATTGAAAGAAATGACTATGAAATTAAAAATCATGTTACAAAAATGGGTGGATGTCCAAATTGTAGTCATAAAGCCGATGTTTATCAAGAATAATTTATTTAAAAAAAGTAGAAAGAGAAGAGTATTTAGAATACTCCTCCACCCCCACCACCAAATCCTCCAGAACCAACATCACCTATACTTCCATAGGATCCAGAATCGTCAGGATGACTTAATGTATGGAAAGATGAATTCATTAAATAGAATCCACCATAATATGCAAAGAATACTGTGTCAGATTCATATAATGAATCTTCAGAGATATTTACTTCTTTAAAGTATTTTTTCATATTACTACGTACTTTATCAGCACACCCTAATGCTGTAGCATATACTAGGTATTTTCCCCAAACTTGAATAGAAGCAGGAGGATATTCCTTAATTAAACTGTAATCTTTTATATATTTTTCAAAATTTTTCCATTTATCATGGAACTCTTTTCCTTCAGGTGTCCATTGCCCCATGACAGTATTTGATATTACTAGAAGAGCAATTGATTCAATTATTAGAACTATAACTAATATCATTAATAGTACATCTAAATCAAATAAGAGTATACCAACTATAAGAATTACTCCAAATATTATAGAAAGAATATTAATTAAGCTCATAACACTATTTCCATGATCATCAAAGTATTTAGATACTCTTAAATCAGTTACCTCTTTATTAACATCAATCTTCCATGCATCCATAAATTTAGAGAAATCTGTAGAATCACCATCAGATATTGTTTCTAAGGAAATTCTATGTTTATCATCTTCATATCTTTCAAGATAGTTAATAATATCTACTTCATATTGTTGTAGACTAGCTGTATTTTTATCTTTTCTTTTAAGAACAGTATTTTCATCATTATCAGATATTATTTTATAGTACCCTTTATCAATTAAATCCAATAATACTGCTTGAAATCCATCCAAATCTGTTTCTCCAGCATTACCATTTACCATAGCATTGATAAATATTGGTGAATCATTAGTAGGCATTTGACTTTCATAATCAGCACTATATGTAATTTTAGGTTCCCTACCATACTTGAAATAAACTGCTACAGGTACAAATAATACAATAATTACAATTCCTGCAATTATTTGAGCAAGTGTATTTTTAGTATTAATACTATTTTGGTAATCTATCTGGTCTTGTTCTATTTTTTCTTTTGCATCCATATCTATTACATCAGCATTTTCACTACTTGTGAAATAGGATGTTGGCATTAGAATCCTTTGTTCTACATTTTCATTTTCATTTAAATTTGTGTATACTGTCTTTAATGTTGTATCTGAAGTCCATGTACTTTCAGTTACTTTATTTGATGGGTTGTACCACATTTCTGTATTTTCATGACTTCCAGGTAGTTCTATGTATGTTGTTAGTTGAGGTACTTCTTCATCCCATCCTGAACCCCATGACATGTACTGGAATTCTGCTATATCATTATATATTTTAACACCTTTAATGAAGTTATAATGATATATTACTTCTACATCTTCATTAGATACTTTTTGTGTTTTTGCCTCGTCTTTATAAAGCCATACTTTAATTTGAATATTATCTGATGAATTTATGAGTTCTACTGTATTATAATATCCTGGTGTTTCAACAGATATGTTTTCTAGTCTTTGTTCACCTGATAGGGGAATATCTCTGTAAACTCCATTGATTGTTCCACTTATTATGTAATTTACATCTTCTGAAATTATTGCTGTTCCATCATCTGAAATGATAATATTTTTTTCTACTGATTGAAAATTATAATGTCCATCATCAGCAAAAGCTGCAGGTACTGTTAGAATTGTTATTATCATTAGAAGAATTATGAATTTTTTTCAGAGATGGTGTTAAGATATTCTTCATAAAAATCCTCCATTATTCTTAAAATTATATATTAATTTTCTAATTAATTAATAATATTTATTACTAAAAATTTTAAAAAAAGTAAAAAGGTAACTGTTAAACTTTTTATTATCTAAAAAGCACCGCCACCTCCCCCACCAAATCCTCCAGAACCTGGCCCACCTATATTTCCAAATGAACCTCCACTATTAAAACTTGTGTTATTTGTTGGTGGTTGATATGTTTTGAATTCATGGAATGTTGAAAACATTACTAAATGCATACCATAATAGGTAAATCTAGTAATATCTGATTGATTAATTGTTTCTTGAGGTATGTTTTCTTGTTTAAAGTATTCCTTCATATTTTTTGTTACTGCTTGTGCATCACCTAGTGCTGTTGCATATACAAGATATCTTCCCCATACTTGAATAGATGCTGGTGGATATTCTTTGATAAGACTATAATTGTTTACATATCTTTCAAAGTGTTTCCATCGATCATGGAATTCCTTTCCTTCAAGTGTCCATTGTCCTGCAACAGTATTTGGTAATAATGCTGTTATTATTGCTAATGGAATTAATATTTCTGTTGCTCTGAATGCCCAGTCTATTGTTGGAACTTCGGGAGTTAAGCTTAATAGATATATTAGAACTATTATTGCATAGATTAAAGTAATTCTGGAATATATTTTAAATAACTTACTTCCTATGTTATGGAAGAATCTATTAATTTTTTCATGATCTAAAGAACTAGTTGCTTTTTTATTCCATTTATCCAAGAATTCTTGGAATTCTAGGGGATCTTCTTCATTTTTTATTGTACTAAATGCAACTCGATTATTTTTATCAGTGAATTGATTGAAATATGTTAAAATATCCTCTTCAAAGACTTGTAAATCACTTGTATCTACATCATTAATTTCAAGTACTGTATCATCACTTGTTGACATGAATACTTTCATATAACTCCTATCTATTAAATCTAGAATTGTTGCATAAAATGCATCTAAATCTATGTCTTCCACATTACCATTAACTACTGCATTGATAAATACAGGTGAATCCTTTGTTGGTAAATCTGTTTCATAATCACAACTATATTGTAATTTAGGTTCACGACCATACTTATAATAAATTCCAAATGGAAGTATCAACATTAGTATAGATACTATTAAAATACTGTATGTGATATTGTAATTGAAGTTAATTGTATTCTGATAGTTTCTTTGATCATTTTCTATTACTTCTTTTGCATTACCCTTTATAACATCAGCATTTTCTGTACTGTTAAATTGTTCTTTAGGTATGAGTAATCTTTGTTCTTCACTCTTATAAGCATCAATGGTTTTGTATCTTGTTTCAAGAGTATTATATGTTATCCAAGAGGTACTTGATACAAGGTATGGTGGATTATTCCATACTTCTACATTTGTTTTATTTCCAGGAAGTTTTACATAAGTAGTCATCCTAATTACTTCTTTTTCCCATTGTGGACCCCATGACATATACTGGAATTCAGCAACATCATCATAAATCTTTACACCTTTATTAAATGTATAATTATAAATGATATTAGCACTCTGATTTGTTACACTCTTTGTTTTCTCAGCATCACTAAATAAGTGAACTATAATATGCACAGTGTTTGAATAATTTTTTACTTCTACTGTATTATATAATCCTGGCGTTTCAACTGATATATTTTCAATACTTTGTTCACCAGATAATGGAATATCCCTTGTTACACCATTAAATGTTCCATAGAATGTATAGTTATAATCTTCTTTAATATCAACAGAGCCATCACTGTTAATACTTAATATTTTTTCTACAAATGGAATATTATAATCCCTATCATTATCCTCTTCACTGAAAACTACAGATAATGATGTGAAAAGTAGTACTATGACAAGTAATCCTGTTATAACCATTCGTGAATTTTTTCTATTCAAAACATATACCACCTAAATTAATTCTTAATTAATTATATTATTTATTCTATGAATTTAATTAAAGTAATCAGTGAAATATAGGAAAATAGGTTATTTATAAAAAATATAAAAAAATAAGAAAAGAATTCTGAATATTATTAGAATTCTATTTTTGGTACTGCTTTTGTTGATTCTTTTGCTTCAAAGAATTCTGATTCCTCAAAATTGAATATATTTGCTATTATATTACTCGGGAATTGTTCACACATATTATTGTATTTTAATACTGTGTCATTATAGAATTGTCTTGCATATGAAATTTTATCTTCTGTATCAGATAATTCTTCTTGAAGTTCTAGGAAGTTTGTATTTGCTTTTAATTCAGGGTATGCTTCTGCTACTGCAAATAATGATTTTAATGCACCTGTTAACATGTCATCTGCTTCTGCAACTTCTTTTACTGATGTTGCATTTGCCATGTTTGCTCTTGCTTGTGTTATTTGCGTGAATGTTTCTTTTTCATGACTAGCATATCCTTTTACTGTTTCTACAATATTTGGTATTAAATCATTTCGTCTTTGTAACTGTACATCAATTTGACTCCATGCATTTTTTACTCTGTTACGTCCATTTACTAATCCATTGTAGTATTTTACTATTAAAACAAGTACTATTATAATTATAAGTACTATTATAATTAGTAACCAATCCATGTAATTTACCTCCATATAGTTTAAATATTAATTTCTAATATATAATATAAAAACTTTATTTAAGTAAAAAAAGTATATAACTATAATAGAAAAATAAGAAGGCGTTATCATATGAGTACTTTTAAGGATTTACAGATTTTATCAGATGCTGCATATTATGATAGATGTAATTATGTTAATTATAATGTGGATAATGTACTTAAGGAAACTGATAAAATGAAGGATTGTATTTATCATGCTAGAGCAGGTACTGGTGAAATTCCCTTATTTAAAATTCTTATGACCAATCAATGTAATAATGATTGTGCTTATTGTACTAATTGTAGAAGTCATAATTATCAAAGAGCTCGCCTTAGTCCTGATGCTTTAGCTCGTATTTTTATGCAATACTATGAAAATGGAATGGTGGAAGGATTATTCCTTAGTTCAGGTATTATTAAAGATGCAGATACAACAATGGAAGAAATGATTGAAGCAGCACATCTTCTTAGAAATAAATACTCATATAATGGATATATCCACCTTAAGATTATTCCAGGCACAAGTAAAGACCATATTAAACATGCCATGCAACTTGCAGATAGAGTAAGTATTAATATTGAAGCTGCTACTAAAGATGGTTTAAGTGATATTTCAAGTACAAAAAATTATGATAAGGACATTCTTAAAAGATTAGATTGGATTGATAATCTTCATAGAAGAGATCATAATTTAGCAAGTAGTGGCCATACTACTCAAATTATTGTAGGTGCTAATGACGAAACAGATGAGGATATTTTAAAACAAGTTTATAAGTTAACTACTAAATATGATGTGCTCTATAATTACTTCAGCACATTCAAACCACTTGAAGGTACACCTCTTGAAAATCATGATGTTAGTGATTCAAGAAGAACAGGACGATTATATCAAGCAGAATACTTATTTAATCAATATAACTTTACACAAAAAGATATTATCCTAGGTGAAGATGGATTTTTAGATTTGAATAATGATCCAAAATATTCTATTGCACTAGCACATAAAGAGGATTATTCTATTGATGTTAATACTGCAAAATATAAGGAATTAATAAGAGTTCCAGGCATTGGACTGAAATCTGCACGTCGTATTACTCATTTACAGAAAATAGGACATGAAATTAAAAGTCTTAAAGAATTACAAGAAATAGGTGCTAATATAAACAAATGTAAGATATTTGTTAAAGTAGGTGGTACTTATCAAAGTACACTGATTTAAAAAAAATAAGAGTAGTTAATAAAATAACTACATTTCCTTTAAAGTTTTAATCTAAAAAAACTTTTGGATATAATTTGTTAATTTTTTAGATTATTCTTCAAATAATTCCCATATTTCAGGATATTTTTCAGAAATAGCTTCTTCAAGTATTTTAGAAGCTTCTTTACTTATACTAAATTCAGGTGTTGTTTTTTTAAGATATCTCAAACATGCAGCAGATTTTGCTGACCATAAGCTTATTCTAGGATTTTTCTCCACTTTTTTTTTAATTTCATCTATTTTATCATCGGATAAATTAGTAGAACTTGTAGTTCTTACTTGAGGAGTAGGTACTTCTTTTATAATCTCTTTTTCTTTTTTTTGAGATTCTGATTTTGACTTTGGTTGTATTAATGCATCTAAACCTCTTCCTAATGCATTATCAGACATGTTTATTCACCTTCTAATTTAATTAATTCTTTTGCTAATTTTACATAAGATTTTGTTCCTGTACATTCAGGATCATAAGTTATACATGGTTGTCCAAAACTTGGAGCTTCTGCTAATTTAACATTACGAGGTATTTTTTCTTTGAAGATATATTCTCGTCCTTTAAAGTAATCTTTAACATTTTTAGATACATCTTTTGCAAGTCTTGTTCTTGGATCATATAATGTTATTAAAATTCCTTTTATTGGACAAGGACTTTTTAATCTAGATTCCACTAGTTTTATTGTTTCTAATAAATCAGCCATTCCTTCTAATGCATAAAATTCTGATTGAATAGGTATTATAACACTATCTGTTGCAACTAATGCATTTAAAGTTAATATACCAAGAGAGGGTGGTGCATCTATAAATACATAATCAAAAGAAATGTTTTGACTAGATAGTTTTTCATCAAGTATTGATTGGAATCCTATTTCTTTACTTAATTCTATTTCAGCACCACTTAATGCGATATTACTTGGAATTGCATATAAATTTGGTGTTTCTGTTTCAATTATAGCTTCTTTTAATGTGCATCTTCCTGTAAGTAGGGAATATATTGTTTTATCCATTTCACTTTTTGCTATTCCAAGACTTGTTGTTGCATTTCCTTGTGGATCCATGTCTATTATTAAAACTGTTTTACCCAACTGGGCTAATGCTGCGCCTAAGTTAATAGTTGTTGTTGTTTTACCACAACCACCTTTTTGATTTAATATTGTTATAATTTCTGTCATGTAGTAACTCCTGTGAAAATTATTTTTTAATATTTTATATTATTATATTAATACACATAGTATTTATAACTTATAATAGTAAAAGTTATAACTTATAAGTTTTATAAATTCGAAAGAAAAAAAATACATAGAAAAATAACCAAATAAACAATGAGAGTTAAAAAAAAGAGAGGAATAATTAAGAGTTAAATAAACTCATAATTAGAATTTTACACGTTTAGATACCTTATATGGTAAAGGTAATTGTCTGAAAGGCATACCTTTAGTAAGAGTGTGTATCTCATCAGCTAAATCTTCAATACTAATTTCTTCTTTAGAATCATCTACACGTCTATTAACAGTTATAGTATTACTTTCCACTTCATTATCTCCAACAACAATAGTGTAAGGTATCCATTCTTTACCTGCATTTCTAATTTTCTTACCTACTCTTTCTGCACTTTCATCAATATCTACTCGGATGTTAGCATCTTTGAGTTGTTGATATACAGTTTCTGCATATTCTTCATGATTGTCAGTTACTGGAATAATTCTTACTTGAGTAGGTGTTAACCATAATGGTAGTGATGGTTTATTACCTTTATCAGTAGATGTTTTTTCTAATAAACTACAAATAACTCTTTCAATACTTCCTGTTGGACTGCAGTGTAATATTGTTGGATATTGTTGTTCTTCATTTTCATCAAGATAAGTTATACCAAATCTTTTTGCACTTTGAATATCCATTTGTACAGTAGGATTTTCAATTGGTCTTCCTAAATCATCAATAGCTGCAAAGTCAACTTTTGCATTCCAGTAATGTTTCATTTGTGGAATAACTTCTAAAAGTACTGGTTTTTTAATATTTTCTCTAACTACTTCTTTAACCCAGTCTTCATTTTCATCAAAGAAATCTTGAGTTACACGGAATGCTACTTCATAATGTACATCTAAATCTGTTTCTGTTTGAGCACACATATCTACTTGTTTTGCAAATACTTCTCTTGCATGATCATCATTTAAACATACACTGTGGAAATCAGGCATTGTGAAAGCTCTTAATCTTTTAAGTCCTACAACTTCTCCTTGTCTTTCAAATCTGAAACTGAATGTTGATAATTCATAAATTCCAACAGGCATATTTTTCCAAGTTAAGAAAGAATCTGCAAGTATTCTAAAAGCTCCAAAACAACATGCGAATCTTAACATTAATTCTCTGTGTTTTGTTTTTAATCTGTATTGTCTTTCACCAAATTTAGCTGCATGTTCTCTTATTGCAGGATCTGCTAAATCATACATTACAGGTGTTTCTACAGGCATTGCTCCTCTTTCTGTTACAAGTTGATATACATAATCAGAAAGTAAATCTTTAACAAGTTTTCCTTTTGGATACCATCTAATATGTCCAACATCAGCTGATGGTTCATTACTTGCTAATTCTTTTTCTTTCATTAATCTTACATGAGGGGGTTGTTTACCAGAATCATGTGTTTTTCCTTGTTCATGATTAACTAATTGTTTTAAAGTTTTAGCTTTGTAGTTATAATCATTAGCATCATAAATTGAGCCATCTTCTTCTAAGATAAGTAATTTTGATGGTTCAGATTCTTCTTTTTCTTCTACTTCTTCAACTTCTTCAACTTCAGTTGTAATAGTTCTTGATAATTCAGATAAAGGATGTCCTTTACATGATAATTCAAAGGATTTATACCATCCGAATGGTACTCTTAAAACAGCCTCATTATTATCAACAAGTTCTGCTTCAATTCCTTTTAATATCTTTTGAGCCACATTAGCATCAGATAATGAAGAACTTAAATGTGCATAAGGATATACTACAATATTTTCAGCATTTACCTTATTTTGCACATTGAGTATTTCTTTTACTGCTTTTGTAATGATTAACTCAGGATTTTCTTCATCTTCTTGTTCTACAGCTATAAATACAACTAATGCATTATCCACACCAGCTGATCTTTTTTCATCTTCTATATCTTCAGCTATTTTGGTTTTACTTCTAGTTTTATAACGTAAATAGTCTGAATGTATCATCAACGTTCGCATTTTTAATTATTCCTCCATTATTTTACGATTAAATTAATAATATTAATTTAGTTAATAATTATCATTTGAATAAAGATTATTCAATAATTTTTTTAGTAATTTATATTTATATTTGTTCTATTATATTAAGTTCAGTATATAACATGATTTTTACCGTGTCCTCATGACATCATACAAAATGTAATCTAATTAAGATAATATATATCCCATACTTAAACTAATAATAAATGATACTATAGTAAATAGATATGTACAAAGTATAAACTCACCATAACCTGAAAAAGGATCTCTAAAATCCAAAGATTGAAGTCTATCATTAATCTTATCCATAAAACTAAATAATAACACCATAATCATAAATATAGAAAACACAATTATTCTTAAACAAAAAGCAAACATGCTCTTAAAAACACTAGTACCCGTTAAAAATAGGAATACAATCACGGTGCCAAAAAGAAATTGTGAAACACACTTATTAGCCAGTTCTGTATAACTAAGAGGAATAACTTCATTTAAACAAGCTTCCTTAGAATAATCTTCACAAGGAACATCATAACGAGATTCTTCACCATAAACATGAGGCCGCAATAAAATCACAAACCCCACCATAAACAAACCCCGCCAGGCGACCAAATAATAGAAAGAAGATACAAATAACCCAAATTATTCATTTTAAAATACTCAAAAACAATAGGCAAACCAATTAAAAAAAACAACAACCCAACTATTACAAAACGTACCCCTTGGGCAGTTCCAGTCAAAGTATCATTCTTAACACCATTATACACAATATTTTTCTGAATACCAACAAATCTAAAAATTCTTGTCTCGAAAATTATATAAAAAATAAATAACAACTACAATTAAACTATAATAATACCATTCCATAAAAAATCACCATCCTAATCAAAAAAAAATAATGAGAAAGTTATATGTGAACATAACTTTCATTACAAGTCATATTTCTATTTGTAGCAAGATATTCAAAAGCCATATCCCATGATAATGTAATATTTGTATTATCTCTTTTTTCAGTTACAAGAGTAACTTCATAAACCATTAAATTCTGTTTAAATATTGAATCAAAGAAATATTTTACTAATTGATTTATAATAATGTCAAATGTATTAAATGTCATGAAATCTAATTTAATTGTGCTTTTAGGTAACAAATCTTTGAATATTAGTTCTGCTGTATCATAATCATGAAGTGCTTTAAATACTTTTTGACTATATTTAACTTGTTCATTAGCTATAGATTTTATCCCTTTTCCCACTAAATATGGAAATTCAATAAATGTGTTTGTAAACATATTATTAGGAATAAAAGAAGTAACTGTATCATACATTACCCCAATCAAACCACCTTCTCTATCATTTAATGTGAGTGTTTCACCTACAAATGTTGTAACTGCACATATAGCTCCTTCAACAGCAGCATATCCCGACAATATACCTTTTGTAGCTGAAGTTATACTATTGGTTAATTTAGTAAAGTATGGTCCTATTAATTTCATTTTTCAATTTTACCAAATATTTTTCCATATGGGACTGCAGAGGTTACAACATCAATTGCAGAGTTAGCCATTCGAGTCATATTCCATCCTCCACTAAATAAACCATTTGCATCTGCTGAAATTACAAATCCTGTTGTAATTAAACCAATACCCCCCCAGTTGTAGTCCAGGCACACAGAATGCTGTTGATCCAACCATCATTATTACATTTCCACATAGTCGTTCTGCTTCTGTTTGTTCAGCGTCAACTTCAAATAGTGAAATATCATTGAATAAGACCGAGTTAAATTAGAATATTAAACAATTATGAAATTATTATTTTTTATAATAAATAGCTTTGGTGTAGACACAGTTAAAAAAAATTACAGTAAGTCTAAATAAATAGATTTAAAAAAAAATAGATTTATATTATTTATAGAGTTCTTGATTTTTAAAACTTAATCAACTATTCTATGAAAAAAAGACTAATCTTAAGCTGTTGTCAACTTAAGTCCAAGAATTCCAGCAATAACCAAGAATATAAAAAAGATTCTAATAAGTGATGTTGATTCATTTAGAAAAATCATTCCCACAACAACGGTTCCTACTGCACCTATTGCAGTCCAACAAGCATATGCTGTTCCAAGAGGTATTCCTTTAAGAGAATGTTCTAAAAGAAGCATGCTTAATATTAAAAATAAAATAGTAAGTACTGAAGGTATTATTTTTGTAAAACCTTCTGAAAATTTTAAGGGAACTGCCCATAAAACTTCACAAATACCTGCCATTACTAAATATAGCCATGAATTCATAAGAAACCTCTAATTAAATTTACATGAATTCAGGTGCTTTTATTCCTAATAATTTTAAAGAGTTTTTAAGTGTGATTCTTGATGCATCAACTAATTTTAATCTTAAATCTTCATGATCTGAACCAATAACTTGTTGTGATTTATAGAATTTGTTAAATGCTTTTGAAAGACTTAATGTGTATTCTGCTAAGTGATGTACTCTTCTTTCATCTGCAGATTGACGAATTATTTCTGTGAATCTTGATAATTCTTTAACAAGTTCTTTTTCTTCGTCTTCTAATTCATAGTCACATCTTACTTCATTGTATTCATCATATTCTGATTTAGCAAGTAATTTACAGGCTCTAGCATGTGCATATTGTATTGAAGCACAGCCTCTTTCAAAGCTTAATGCATCTTCCCATTTGAATGTAATTGGTTTTTCTGGAGATATTTGGTTAATATAGAATCTTATTGAACCTACACCAATTATTTTAGAAACTTCATCTAGTTGTTTTTCTGTTAAATCTAATCCACGATTAATAAGTTCATCTTTAGCATGTTTTACTGATTCTTCGATAAGTTCATCTACTGATACAAATACTCCTCTCCTGGTGGACATTGAACCTTCAGGTAAATCAATAAATTCATAGAATACTACTTCAGGAGCTCTGTTTTCTGAGAGTTCTAGTGCTATACTTAATTGTTTTGCTGCTAATTTATGGTCTGCTCCAAGTATATCTAATGATATATCACTGTTTTTTGTTTTATATTGATGATACGCTAAGTCTCTTGTTGCATATAAACTTGTACCATTAGATCTTCTTAATACTAATTCTTTATCAACACCATATCTTTCAAGTGGTAAATATAGTATGTCTTTTTGTATGGTGAATGGTTGTAGTTTTTCTAATACATTGTCCACATCACCTTTTCTTAAAAATCCACTTTCCCATTTAAATAAATTCATTTTAATATTTAAATTTTTAAGTGTTTCTTTAATTCCATCAATACAATATTCCACTACTGTTTCAAATGCATCTGCTAGGCGAGCATCCCCACCTTCCTCATATCTTTGCAATATGTCATCAATGTCTTTATTATATTCTGGATTTTCTTCTAATTTTTGGTTACATTGGAAATAAACTTCACCTATAGCATGATCCATTTTTTTATCATCATCAAGTTTAAATCCAAATTTATCCATTCCCCATACGATAATTGCAATTTGTCTTCCCATATCATTTACATAATATTGTGATTCTACTTTGTATCCTGCATGTTCAAGCACTCTTTTTAAGGAATCTCCAAGTATTGCATTTCTTAAATGTCCTACATGTAATGGTCCATTAGGGTTTGCAGAGGTATGTTCCAATAGAATTCTTTCTTCTTTCTCTGGTAATTCCCCATATTGTTTATCGATATAATTAGCTACTTTACTAGTAAAAAGTGTATAGTTGATAAAGAAATTAAGATAAGGTCCTTTTGTTTCTACTTTTTCAAAGTATAAGGGTAAGACTATTTTTTCTTTTATTTCTTCAGCTATTTCTACAGGTGATTTTTTTAATTTACTTGCCAAAGAGAAAGCAACATTACTTGATATATCCCCCATTTCAGGACTAGGTGGTTCTTCTAATGTTAATTCTTCATCTAGTGTTACTCGTAATTTTGTTAAAACTTCTTCAATACTATCTGTTATCTCTTTTTTTAGTTTTGAATACATTAATTCCATATCTCCTTTATTTTAATTTATTTAATCATAAACCTCTAAACCATAACGTTATATAACCTATTTTTGGTATTATAACAAGATTATCCCCTACTGTTAACACTTTTGCATATATTTGTTCTGATGAAACAGGATATGGGTCTCGTACTTCATTATTATCACCTTTGATAATATAATATTTAGATCCATTTTCGTATTGTATATCAATTACTCTATGTATTACTGGTTCTGGATACCATGTAGCATGATATACTACTACATCACCTACTTCTACATCTGTTTCTGGATTAAATTCTTGTATCCCATATGTGTCTATATTTTCTGTTACTACGATATCTCCCCTATAAAAGGAAGGTTCCATACTTCCAGATACTACTACACTTAAATGTGCTGATAAAAGTAATGCTACTATTAATATAATAGCATAACTTGTTATTTCCTTTATAATATATTTTCCACTTGTTGTATCTTGTTTTTTATTTTTTGAATTCTTTTTAGAATTCCGTTTTTTATGATTTTTTCGTTTAGACAAAAAAGTCATCTCCTTATAAATTAGAAGATGGTTTGAATTCTATTTTAAGATAGCTCCTTTATCAGCAGATGTTGCTAATTGTTGATATTGTTTTAACCATCCTTTAAGATTTCTTTCAACATGTTCTACTTTAGATAATCTTTCTTTGATTTCATCATCAGTAAGTTCTAATGTGATGGTTCTTTCTTTAACATTGATTGATACTATATCACCATCCCTAATTGCTCCAATTGGTCCACCTTCAGCTGCTTCTGGAGATATGTGTCCAATACAAGGTCCTCTACTTCCTCCAGAGAATCGTCCATCAGTAATTAAAGCCACGTGGAACAATTCACGACCCATTATTGCTGCTGTTGGATTAAGCATTTCACGCATACCTGGTCCTCCTTTTGGACCTTCATACCTTATTACAACAACGTCCCCATCAACTATTTTATCAGATTCAATTGCTTTTACACATTCTTCTTCTGAATTAAATACTTTACATGGTCCAGAATGGATTAACATGTCTTCATTTACTGCTCCTTGTTTAATTACACAACCATTAGGTGCTACATTACCATACAATACAGCAATTCCACCTTCTGTTCTTACTGGATTTTCTAAAGTATGTATTACATTATAATCAATATCAGTAATATTTTCAAGGTTTTCTTTAACAGATTTTGATGTACATGTGATACAATTATTATTGAGTAATGATTCAAGATTTTTCATTACTGCAGGTATTCCCCCAGCATTTTCCACATCAATCATTCTATTATTTCCACCAGGTCTTATACTACAAATATATGGTACATCATGACTTAATTTATCAAATAAGTCTATTGTTACATCTACACCATCTACTTCACTAGCTATTGCAGGTATGTGTAATGTTGTGTTAGTTGATCCACCTAGTGCTAAATCAACAATTATTGCATTTTCAAATGCTTCTTGGGTTAATACATCAGATGGTTTAATATCTTTTTCTATTAATGTGAATATTTTTTTAGCAGATTCTTTTGCGATTTCTACTTTTTTATCACTTATTGCATGTGCTGTTGCACAACCAGGTAAACTCATTCCAAGAGTTTCTGTTAAACATGCCATTGTATTTGCTGTGAATAATCCAGCACATGATCCTGCTCCAGGACAAGCACATTTTTCTAATTCATATAAATCTTCTTCAGACATTTTTCCAGATTGTGTTGCTCCAACAGCTTCAGTTACATTAATAAAATCTACTGTTTCACCATGGAATTTACCAGGCATCATAGGTCCACCTGTTATTACAATAGTTGGTATGTTTAATCTTGCTGCTGCCATTAACATACCTGGAACTACTTTATCACATGATGGCATTAGGATTAATGCATCAAATTTATGTGCCATAGCCATACTTTCAACAGTATTTGCTATAATTTCCCTAGAAGGTAATGAATAATACATTCCTGAATGATTCATTGCTATACCATCACATACAGCCATTGTACTAAATTCAAAAGGAACACCACCTTGTGCTCTTACAGTATCTTTAACTTCTTGAACTAAATCTTTTAAATGAATATGTCCAGGTACTATATCAGTATAACTGTTTGCTATTCCAATGAATGGTTTTTTCATATCATCATCATCTAATCCACAAGCTCTTAAAAGAGATCGATGGGATGTTCTATTAATTCCTTTTTTTATATCGTCACTTCTCATTAAATCATCACCTAACTTAATTATATGTTTTACTGAGCTAAAATTATGATTAAAATAAATAAAAAAATTATTAAAATATTTTTATACACTATATATTATATATATTATAATTCTATAATAATTTTTTTTATATGACCTGAAAAAATCATAAGTAAAGTATTAAATAATAAAAAAATAAATATTCTATTATAGAACTTAACCAAGTTATAAAAATATATTTTATCTATGTAATAATGGGCTCGTAGTCTAGCCAGGATTATGACGTGGGACTTCGGATCCCAAGGTCGGGGGTTCAAATCCCCCCGGGCTCGTTTGAAATAGATTTCTAGTTTTAAAAAATTTATAATATCCTTATTTTAAATAATTACTTTTTATAAAAAGAAAGATAACTTTATAAATAATAAAAATCATACTTTAAAAAAAGAACTTTTTTTTGAGTATATATAATATATAATTTTTTTTATGAAATACAAATTAACTAAAAGGAATCAATATTATGCCATATGATTTTAATTTAAAAACAGAAAATAATCATCTTATTATCGGAGATGTTGATGCTAACGATTTAGCAGAAGAATTTAAAACACCATTATATGTAATTGATGAAGAAAAAGTAAGATCAAATTATAACAAATTATACACAGCATTCAGTAGTAAATATGAAAACCTTCATATGTGCTATGCTGCAAAAGCAAATACAAGTCTTGCAATAATGAAAATATTAGAAGATGAAGGAAGTTACATTGATGCAGTATCCCCCGGAGAAATATACACAGCATTACTTGCAGGATTTACCCCAGAAAGAATTGTATTTACTGGAAATAATGTAACAACAGAAGAATTAGAATATGCTCATAAAACTGGGGTTACTATAAATTTAGATAGTATCTCAGCACTTGAAAGATTAAGTTCTATTGAAGGTACAGAAGGAAAAGAAATATCCATAAGAGTAAATCCTATGGTTGAAGCAGGACATCATGAACACTGTATTACTGGTGGACCAAAAAGTAAATTTGGAATAAGAGAAGATGAAGCAGTAGACGTATATCAAAAAGCAATAGATTTAGGATTTAAACCTATAGGTATGCATTCACATATTGGTTCTGAAATACTTGAATCTGAACCATTCATGTTAGCAGTAGAAACAATGATGGATATTGCAGGAAAAGTACACCAAGAAGTTGGAGTAGATTTTAAATTCTTAGACTTTGGTGGAGGATTTGGAATTCCTTACGAACCAACAGAAGAAGAATTAGATCTTGAAACATTCACAACAGATATTATTAAATTATTCAAAACAAAATTAGATGAATATAACATGGGAAATCCTGATATGTACATAGAACCAGGAAGATTCCTTGTAGGTAATGCAGAAGTATTATTAACTAGAGTAAATACTATAAAAGAAAGTTACCGTAAATTTGCAGGAGTAGATTGTGGATTTGGGACATTACTAAGACCAACAATGTATGGATCATATCATCATATTGTAGTTGCAAATAAAATGGATGCTGAAGACGAAGAAGAAATAGATATTGCAGGAAACCTTTGTGAATCAGGAGATTTATTTGCAAGAGATAGACCAATGCCTAAATTAGAAGAAGGAGATTTACTTGCAATATTAAATGCAGGAGCATATGCTTTTAGTATGGCATCCCAATACAACTCAAGACCAAGACCTGCAGAAGTACTTGTAAATAAAAAACAAGTAGATGTTATCAGAAGAAGAGAAGAATTCAGTGACTTATTTAATGGTCAAACAATCCCAGTAAGGTTATTAAAATGATTAAAGAAATAGAATTCACAAAAATGCATGCATTAGGTAATGACTATATAGTTATTAATGAAACAGAAACTGAAATTATTCCAGAAGAATATAAAAACAAAATAAGTGATGAAATTTGTACAAGAAACTTTAGTGTTGGTGCAGATGGAGTTATATTTGCATGTAAATCTGAAAAAGCAGATGTAAGATTCCGTATATTTAACAGTGACGGTAGTGAAGCTGAAATGTGTGGAAATGGTATTCGTTGTTTAGCAAAATATGTTTATGACATGAATATTGTTAAAAAAGAAATAATGAATATTGAAACCATGGAAGATATTAAAGAAGCAAGACTTACAGTTGAAAATGATGTTGTAGAAAGTATTGAAATTGATATGGGAAAAGGATTCTTTAAACCAGAAGAAATTCCTGCTATAGCACCTAGTGGAAATGTTGATGAATTTATAAAAGAAGAAGTTAATGTTGAAGGTGAAAAAATAATAATGAGTGCTGTAAGTGTAGGTAATCCACATGCAGTATGTTTTACTGATATAAATATTGATGATATTGATTTAGACTTCTATGGTCCACGTATAGAAACACATGAATTATTCCCAGAAAAAATTAATGTACATTTTGTTAACATTGTATCTCCTGAAGAAATTAATATATTAACATGGGAACGAGGTGCTGGATTTACATATGCTTGTGGAACTGGTACCACTAGTTGTGTATTATTAGGATATAAAATGGGATTATTAAATGAAAAGGTACTTGCTCATTTATCTGGTGGAGATTTAAACATAACAATTACTGATCACACAGAATACTTGACTGCTGAAATGAAAGGAAAAGCTGTTACCGTTTATTATGGAAAAATGACTGTTGAATTATAATCACCCTTATTTTTTTTATTATTTTTTTTATAAAATTATTTAGTGAAGGAAATTTATATGAAACCTATAGTTTTTGAAGATTTAAGTACATTTCTTGTAAAACGTGTATTTCATTTACGATTTAAAGTAGCTTCATTAACCAGGAAATCAAGAATCATGAATAAAATCATAACAAAATTACTGTTTGATAAAGATGGAACATATTTTATACCTAGTAATAATAGTGTAACTACAACTACTATTAATATGAATCAAACTATACCACAAGCAGATGAAATGGTATTTCCAAGTGATATTATTAAAGAATTTATTAAAAAAGCAAATTATATTGTTATTATGAATAAATGTTTATGTAGAACTTCTGCCGAATGTGAAGATTATCCTATTGATTTAGGTTGTATTTTCATGGGTAAAGCAACCAAACAAATATCTAGAAAGTATTGTAGAGAAGTTACTGTTGAAGAAGCAATAAATCATATTGATAAGTGTGATGAGGCTGGATTAATTCATATTATGGGTAGAAATAAGATGGATGTTACTTGGATGAATGTTCATCCTGGTGAAGAATTATTAACAGTTTGTAATTGTTGTCCATGTTGTTGTTTATGGAGAGTTCTCCCTAATTTAAGTGATAGTATTCAGGAAAACTTCTTTAAATTACCTGGAATTTCTATTTATTATGATGATTATAAATGTATTGGTTGTAAAAAATGTATTGATGTATGTTTTACTCATACAATTTCTATAAAAAATGAAAAAATAGAACTAATAGAAGACACATGTATTGGTTGTGGCCATTGTAGTAATACTTGTCCAGTAGATGCATTACAATTAAATTATGAAAATATTAATGTAGATAGTGTATTTAGTAAAATAGATAGTTTAGTTAATATTGAAAATTAAGATATAAAAAAAGTCATATATTGCAAGTGTAAAAAAAGAATTAAAAAGAAGAAAAAGATTATTTATTTATCATCTAAATCAAAATTACGATTAAAATCAAGGAATCTTGTTTTATAAATAGTAGATCGTCTTAATTTTAAAAGTTCTTTTTTATGTTTATCAAAATCATCCATTGATTTAATATTTTCTTTTACATAATCAAGAAGTTCATCTACAACTGCATATTTATGTATCCAATTACAATCAGTACAATTCCACACATTTTTATCAGCTATCCATTTACCACCAGTGGATCCATCAGCACACGGATATAATGGACAATAACAGAATGTACAAGTTTCTTCTTCATTATGACATGGATAATATTCACAAGTATTATTATGACCTAATTGTATATCTCCATTGAAAAATTTTTCATAGAATTGTTCTGTTAATTCAGGTAATTCTGCAGTCATTTTATATCCTCTAGGAGTTATCATTTTACCTTTTTTAACATAAGTCATAGAATTTCCTATAATAATAGTTGTAGACATGTCAATGTATTGTTTTCTTAAATCTTTAAGTTTACAAATATTAGTTAATGTTTCTGTACCATCTTTAGTTGTTACTATACCAACAGGTGTATCAGGATTTCTATTTTCAAGTAAGATATCACATGCTGTGTGGAAAGGTTTTGTTCTTCTCATACTTTTAGGATTGTAGAATGCAATTACCAAGTCTGCTTGTGCAGCATGTTTTATTTTACGTTGAATTTCTTCAAGAGGAGTTAATAAATCACTGAGACTTATTATTGCTAAATCATGTAATGGTGCCCCTAATGCACTTGCAGAATATGTTGCTGCAGTTACTCCAGGAATTACTTCAAATTCTAAATCACTATATTTATCTATAATTTGGAAGTATACATTTGCCATTCCATAAATACCCGGATCTCCAGAACTTATAATTGCAACTTTTTTACCTTCTTTTTCTTTTTCAATTGCAAGTTCCACACGTTCCATTTCATCACCCATTCCACGTCTATGAACTTCTTTACCTTCAAGTAAATCCTCAATATGGGTAAGATATGGATTATATGCTATAACTACATCTGCTTCTTTTATTCTATCTACTGCTTTAAGAGTAATATGCTCTCTTTTAGAACCTATACCTATTAAACTAATCATTGTATTTTCCCCATTTATTAAATAAATACTATACTAATAATATCTTATAATGTTTAAATATAATTTGAAATATTAGTTTATATTATCTTAATAATTATGTATATTTTATTATATTTATTATTAAAGGATTAACTTATCCAATTATATAGATTTATGTTATTAAAAAGTTTAATTATGAAAAAAATAGTTAAAAAATAAAAAAGAAAGGGAATAAAGTTCTAAGCTCTTGCTCTACTAGACCCATTACTTGTTATAGCTGTTGTATTATTAGTTGAAGTTGTATTATTTTGACTATATTGTATTAAATTTTCTATTGAAGAATTGCTAGAAGAATTATTTTGATTATACAATACAATTCGCTCTTTAAGTGAAATAGAAGTTATATTAATTTTAACTTTTCCACTTGAATAAACTTCACCTATAGCTGTTGCTGTAATACTATATGTCTGTTCAGGTACTATTTGTATTGCACCACCAGATGTTATTTGAGTATCTTTTGTTGCAATAGCAGTTATAGTTACTGTTTGATTTCCAGTATCATCACTTGCAATCTTTGTCGTGACTGAATTTAAATTAACACTCAAATTAGTTAAATTATTTAAAATTAAAGCAACATCTTCATCATTAGTTATATTCAAAGTATCTTGATCATTTAAATTTTCTTCACCTGTAAATGAATCAATAAAATCAGACACCCCATCTATTTGAACAGATACTAATTCTACTGGATCAACAGGACTTGAAGAAATTACACTATATGATGCAAATAAACCTATTTCAAAAAATATGAATATTCCTAATATGAAAAGAATTATTTTCAAAAATCTTGACATTGATTCACCTTTCCCATAGAATATAATTAAAATATTATTTTTCCTTTTCGTAGTATTCTATTATTAGTTTAAGTTAATTATCATATATATTATATATTATTATTAATCTGAAAAACATAAATAAATAATATAAATTGAAGAAAAAAAATTAATTTTTAAACAGTAGCTGATCTAATGTCAAAGAATATAATTAAGAAATTTCAAAAAGCAGAAATTTTATTAAATAATAATGCATATGCTGAAATAAAAGGTCATGATGATTATGATTATTTAATAAATGAATTAATAGAATATTTAGAAGAAAATGAAAATGATCAGTACATCATAACTACTCAAACTATAAGAAATTATCAAGAACAAGAAAGAGCACGTATTCATGAAGCTATTATAGAAAATCCTAAAACAAGAGAAATAAGAGCAAATCAAGAAACACCATATGAAATTGTAATGGATGTAACTAATAAATCATATACAGATGGAGATATTCAGGATTTGAATAAATATTTTAACAGCAGATATGAAAAACTAAAAAAAATCATACAAGAAAATCCCGAATTTAAAAAAATCAATGAACTTAAAACAACGAAAACAAATATAGATAATCTTCATACTATTGGTATTGTTAACAGTATAAATAATACAAAGAATGGACATAAAATAATTGAAATAGAGGATCCCACAGGAACAGGAAGTGTAATTGTTCTAAAAGATAATGAAGATTTAATAAATAGTAGTCAAACAATAGTTAAAGATGAAGTTATTGGTGTTAGTGGAAGTACTAATGGAAATCTCATAAGAGCAGATGAAATTGTTCATCCAGGAATTCAAAGAAGACCTATTGATAAAGAAATGGATTTTTCAATAGTATTTATTTCAGATGTTCATATTGGAAGTAAACAATTTGATGAACAAGCATTCAATAAATTCATTAAATGGCTTAATGGTAATTATGGAAATGAAAAACAACAAGATTTAGCAAATGATGTTAAATACTTAGTTATTGGTGGAGATCTAGTTGATGGTATTGGAATATATCCAAATCAAGAAAAAGAATTGAAAATTAAAGATATATATCAACAATATGAAGAAGCAGGAAGATTACTAGGAGATATTACTGACATTCCTATAATCTTATCACCAGGTAACCACGATGCAACTAGACTTGCAGAACCTCAACCTGCATTAACGGAAAAATATGCTAAAGATTTATGTAACCAGAAAAATATTGAAATGGTAAGTAATCCATCAGTTGTTAACTTAGATAATATTAAAGTTCAAGTGTATCATGGTAGAAGTTTTGATGATATTGTAATGGCATTAAATAATTATACTCATGCTGATACAGATAAAATAATGAGATTATTACTTGAAAAAAGACATCTTGCACCTATTTATGGTGAAAGAACACCTCTTGCAAGTGAATTTGAGGATTATCTTGTAATTGATGAAGTTCCAGATGTACTTCATACAGGACACGTTCATATTAATTCACATGTAAAATATAAAGGTGTTCATATGCTTAATTCAGGAACATTCCAGAAACAAACAGAATTCCAGAAAATATATAATATTGTACCAACATGTGGACAAGTTCCAGTGTTAAATCAGGGTACATTCCAAATGTTAAATTTCAATGAATAAGGACGTGAAAAGATGGATAATAAAATTATAGAAAAAATAGTTAATACTGCTCATCATATTTATAATAAAAATATGATTATAGGTAAAGCAGGAAACATTAGTATTATTGATGAAAGTAAAAACTATATTTATATTACAGCATCAGGTACTGATTTTAAAAGTTTAAAGTATGAAGATGTTATTAAAGTTAATATAAATGATTTAACATATGTTTCAAGTGAAAATAGAGTTCCTTCAATGGAAACTAGTTTACATACAGGTGTATATAAAAAAAGATTAGATGTTAAAAGTGTAGTCCATATTCATTCACCATATGCTACTGCATTTGCATTTAGTAAAAGAAAATTACGTCAACAAGAAGGCTTTGGTGAAATTACTGGAGAATATATTACAGAAGTTGATTATTATCCACCAGGTAGTAAAAAATTAGCTGAACATGCTAGTGATGCTCTTATAGAAGATGATTGTATTCTACTAAAAAATCATGGTTTAATTGGAGTTGGAAAAGATATTGATGAAGCTACTCTTCTATGTGAATATGTAGAAGGTATAGCTAAAACTCAATATATTACCCATGTACTTAATCTTTAACTGATTCAAGTTCACTTAAAATGTTCCAAACAAGAATTCTAGCATGAATTGGTATGTTTGGATCATTACTTATATCATCTAAAATAGATATAACAGTACTTGCTTTTATGGTTGGTTCTTCATCTTTACCTAAAAGAGTTGTTGAATCTTCTGCTGCTTTTCTTATATTTCTTGGTACACTTGTATCATTGATAATTTGTGATAAAATTTCAATACAATTTCCAAATATTTGTTCATTATTCATTATGTCACTCATAATTACACTCCCTAAATAAATTCTATTTAAAAAAATTTTGTTAAATAATAAATGTAATATTCAATTATCTTTATGATAAACGAAAGATAATATTTGTTCTTAAATAATTATATTTAATTTTTATAAAGTCTGTTATAATAATTATATTATTAATAATATATAAAAATGGCTCTGTCAAAAGTTATGTGGGTCGTTATTTTATTCCATGTTTTTCTTCCTAATAATCAATTCTCAGTTGGAATCTACTTAAAATTCCTTTTTGTGATTTCATTCTTCTTTTATGTGTTTTGAAAATAGTTTTTGGAACATATTTTCTATTTTATTACTTGTTTTTTCTATATTTTTATTTTCAAGTGCATAAGTTAAGTTAGATAAGTATGGTCTTATGAAATCTATGATTATATCTTTGATTGCTTGTGGTACGTCTTCTTTATTGTCTAGTATTTCATTTAGTTTCTTTTTTATAGTTTATTATGGGTATTTTCTATACTTTGATGTGGTATTTCAATGTTATATTCTTGTTTTAGGTAATAATGGATTTTATAGATGCTAGATCCATATATTACAAATAATTTTAGTATTTTTTCAAGTAATAGTTTAGTTATATTTTTATTTTCATCAATAAATCCTGTTAAATCTGTGTTGAATGTTTTACCACAATGTTTACATTCATATATTTGAATTTTACATTTTTCTTTTCCTTTATTTAATAAAATTAAATTTCTTGTAATAAATCCATTTTTTAATAACTTTTTTTTGATGAACATTCAATACAAAAAAAACATGCTCTTGTTTAAATAATGTAATTACTTTTTTATGATAAAAGGGTCTATCAATTGTAAAAATAAGTGTATGAAAAACTATTTTTATTTAACTCTTCAAAAAAATTGTAAAGTTTAAGTTGTTTATCGACAAATATACTATTAAAGGAGCTTTGTTTAGTTGGATACATGTTTAAATATAAGTTCCTCGTCTTATATCAACTTTACTATTTTATTTTCTAATTTTAAGAAAAATCAGAAGAGAACTATTTCCAATGTAAACTATAAAAGAATATTATACAAAAATAACCTTAAAAAATAATTTTAAAATAAAACAAAATGATTATAATAAAAATTTTCATACGAATTCTATGAAAAAAAGAAGTTGAATCATTTCAAGTGTAAACTTTCATTCACACCGAAACCACATAATTTTTTACATTGTCAAAAAATTGAAAGAAGTATTTCAAATGTAAATATTATGAAAAATTTTAAGTCATATATTTCAAGTGTAAAAAGAAATAAAAATAAAAAAAAATAAGTAATAACAAATTAATCTTTGTAGATTAATGCTTTATCAATTAAATCAACATCACATTGTAAGGTAATAATATTAGTTCTTCCTTTACCTCGTCCTCTAGAAATAGTATTTGCAGATATTAATCCAAGCATTTCTAATTCATTAATAAAATCAAAAAGTCTTCTATAAGATACTTTATCATTCTTAGCTAAATCTTGATAAACATCATATAATAAGCCAGATGTAATTTCTTCATGTTTTTGAGTAAGATATGTGATTGCCTCAAGTACTTTTTGTTGTTGAATAGGTAATGTCATTACAACATCGATAATTTTATTATGTTCAATACGATCTTTTGCTTCTTTAACAAAACCTTCTTCTATAACATCAACACCTTTTTCATCTGCAATTTCTCCAGAAGTTTTAAGTAAATCAAGAGCATATCGTGCATCTCCTTCTTCTTTTGCAGCTAATGCAGAACATAATCCAATTACTCCATCAGATATAGCACCTTCATGGAAGGATACATTTGAACGTTCTCTAAGAATATCAATTAGTTGTTGAGCATTGTATGGTGGAAATACAATTTCTCTATCACGTAAACTACTTTTTACTTTTGGTTTAATGAAACGTTTAAAATCCACATAATTACTAATAGAAGTTATAGCCACATTATCAGTACGTGTTAAGGTGTATAGAATATTATCTCCATCATTTTTTAAGATAACATCAATTTCATCTAAAATAACTATTAAGATTAAATCTTCACCAAGAATGTTCTTTTTAAATAAATTTCTAAATGTATTAACAACTTCTGCTTTAGTCCAACCTCTATAAGGTACGGGTTTTCCAAGTTGTTGACATAATCGTGCTAGAATTTGATATTCAGTATTATAATCAGTACAACGAATATATTCAATACGAATATTAAGATTTTTTTTAGCAGCAATTTCTTCTAGTTGTTTTTTAGCATATAATGTTACAGCTGTTTTTCCAGTTCCAGTTTTTCCATAAATTGTAACATCAGGAGGTGTTATTTTATTTAATGCTTCAACCCAGTATTTAGCTATGGATTCTATTTTTTCATCCCTGTGAGGTAAAGTTTCTGGTATAAAACGATGATCTAAGTATTTTTTTGTTTTGAATATTGTTTTTCTTTCGTTGAGTTCTTGGAAAATGTTCATATAATCACCTTTACATAAGTTGATTTTCAAGTATAAATAGATTTGTAATACTAGAAATTCAAGTGTAAAATTATTAATTTAATATTTCTATATTAAAGTATAAAAAGGTTTAGAGAGAGAGACCTCTGTTGCAAGTGTAACTTAAAAGGGATACCCCCTAAAATTTTTTGAAAAAGAGATGTTTTGCTAGTGTAAAAAACTCTTTATTTTAAGAATAACTTTTTAAATATTCTTTAAAATTTAAATTAAATAAAAAAAATAGATAAAATAATAAAATAATAATAAAATAATAATAAAATAATAATAAAATAATAATATAATAATAATATAATAAATAAATAATAATAATATAATAATATAATAAATAAATAAATAATAAATATTTATTTTTAATTTAAATTTATTTAATTAAAATTTTTTTTATCAAAAATTTTATCAAAATAAGTAATACAAAAATACTTTAAAGTATTATAGTAATACTTTTTTAATTTTTTATATTTTTTTTACACTTGAAATTTACCATTACTTTTTTTTTATCTTTTCAGAAAATTTTTTTTTACACTTGAAATTTATGTCTATATATTCTATTTTTTCTTAATATTTTTTTTACACTTGAAATATACCTCTTACTGTTTAATTTTTTTCTTGACAAAAAAAAATTACACTTGAAATCTATGTCTCACTTATTCATTTTTTTCAGACATGACTTCTGTTACACTTGAAATCTATGTCTATTATATTAATTTTAAAAAAATAATATAATAATAATGATATATGAAAATTTAATTTATGGTATTTCCATAATATGGTTATCCGTTTTAATAGATTTACTTTTAGGCGAAGTTCCAAATAAAATACATCCAGTAATTTATATGGGAAATGTTATTTCAAAGTTAAAAAATTATTTACCTCCAACAAGGTTTTCAGGTTTATTAATTATTTTAACAACAAACTTTGTATTTACAACAATAACCTTTTTCATTATAATACTATCCTTGTTTGTGAATATTTGGGTATATATAATTGTAGCTTCTTTGATTTTATCAACAACATTTTCAATTAATTTCCTAATAAAATCTGTTAGAGATATTCAAAAAGATCTTGCTACTGATATAAATAAAGCACGAAAATCAATGTCATATCTTGTAAGTAGAAATACAGAAGAATTAACAGAATCTCGCATAACTTCTGCTGCAATTGAAACATTATCTGAAAATATAACTGATAGTATAACTGCACCTTTATTTTATACAGCAGTTTTTGCTTTTCCATTTTCAATGATTATTGCAATTCCAATAGCTGTAATATATAGAGTTTCAAATACCATGGATGCAATGTTAGGTTATAAAACAAAAGAATTAATTAATATTGGACGTTATCCAGCAAAATTAGATGATGTATTAAATTATATTCCTGCACGAATAACTGGTTATTATATAATACTTGCAGCATTTCTTTTAAGATATGATTACAAACAATCATACTTTATCATGAAAGAATTTGCTCTAAAAACACCAAGTCCTAATAGTGGTTATTCTATGGCAGCAACAGCCGGAGCTTTAAACATTACTTTAACTAAAGAAGGTGTTTATGAGTTAGGTTATGGAACTGATGAATTAAATGGTGAAAAAATAACTGAAGCAATTAATATAACTAAGGTAACATCAATTTTATTCATAATAACCATTTTTATAATATACTTCATAGGTTTATTATTTTTAATGTAAATTTATAGGTGATTAATAATGAAAATAGCAATTTTATCAGTAACAAATCAAGGAAAATTAATTTCAGATAAATTATATAATTCTTTAAATAATAATCCTTTGATATTATATGTAGAACAATACCATAAAAATGTTAAAGAGACAGTAAAAAATATTTTCAATGAATTTGATTGTATAATTGGGATTATGGCTTCAGGTATTATGATACGTTCTATAGCACCTCATGTTAATTCAAAATTATCTGATCCTGCTGTTTTACTTATTGATGATAATGCTAATTTCACAATAAGTTTATTAAGTGGTCATTTTGGTGGAGCAAATGATTTAACTCTAAAAATAGCTTCTATAATTAATTCAACACCTGTAATAACAACATCTACTGATGTTAATAATAAAATAGGTATTGATTCAATAGCAAAACGTTTTTACTGTTCTCTAGAAAATCATAAAAATATTAAATTTATCAATAAAGCGTTAGTGGATAATAAACTAGTTGATTTATATTTACCTTCTAAATTTTCTTTTATTTTATCAAAAGATATTGAAAATTCTTATAATATTCATATTGATGATAAAATAGATGTAATCCGTTCATCAATAAATGGACATGATGTTATATTAAAACCTAAATCATTAGTTATGGGAATAGGTGCAAGAAGGAATATTGCAAGTGAAAAAGTTAATCATGCTATTTTAGAAGCATGTAATTTACTTGAAATTCCTGTGAATCGTATAGATTTTTTTTGCAACAGCAGATGTAAAAGCTAATGAACAAGGAATTCTGGATAATATGAAATTATTTAACAAAGAATTAAAAATAATTTCCATGGATTCTATAAAAAATTATCAAAATGATGAATGCTCTAAATCTGATTTTGTTATGAAACAATTTGGAGTAAAAGGAGTTTGTGAACCGGTTTGTTTAATAAGTAATGGTGAAAATTCACATTTAATCTTTAAAAAAACAGCATATAATGGGGTAACAATAGCAGTATCAGTGAATAATTAAATTTACACTTGAAATATATCTTCTTGATTTTTTCAAGTTTCTAAAAAAAGAAGTTTTTATGATTTTATCATACTTAAAATCATTTTAACTTTTTCAGTTGCATATAATGCATGTGGAATATTTGCTGGCATTATAATCATATCTCCTTTGTTAAGTATGTTTAAGTTACCATCTATTTTTATTTCTAATATTCCTTCTATTACCTGAACCATAGCATCAAAAGGGGCTGTATGTTCAGAAAGCCCTTCATCTTTATCAAATGCAAAGATTGTTATTGTACCTGTTTCTTTTTTAATAATTTCTTTACTTACAACTGCTTTTTCTTGATAGTCAACTATGTTTTCTATATTATATACTGTTGATTTCATGTTATTCATATAATCACCTATTTTATAATAGAATCAAGTAGTGCCATTCTTATTGGTACACCATAAAATGCTTGCTTAAAATACATAGCATTACTAAGGTTATCCACATCAAAGCTAATTTCATCAACTCTAGGTAGTGGATGCATAAGGATACTATTAGAATTCTCTAAATTTTTAGCAGTTAATGCATATCTTCCTTTTACTTTTAAGTATTCTTTAGGGTCTGGGAATCTTTCTTTCTGAATTCTAGTCATATATATAACATCAACATCTTCAATATTTTCAAGTAATGATTCTTTAATTGTGAATTTACAATTTAATTTTTCTAAATCTTTAAGAATTTCTGGTGGCATTTGTAATTCTTTAGGAGAAATAAATACAATTTCTGCTTTAAACATTGCTAATGCATATACTAAACTATGAACTGTACGTCCATACTTCAAATCACCTACTAATGCTATTTTTAAATTAGATAAATCTCCTCTAGTTCTTTTTATAGTATATAAATCAAGTAAAGTTTGTGTTGGATGTTGACCTGCTCCATCACCAGCATTTATAACAGGAATATCTACTTTATTTGATATGAATCTGGCAGCACCTTCCATATCATGTCTTAAAACTATAGCATCAGAATATTGTGAAATAATTTGTGCTGTATCATAAAGAACTTCTCCTTTCTGAACACTTGTACCTTGTTTCTGATTAAATCCAACAACATCTCCACCTAATCGTTTCATTGCAGTTTCAAATGATAATCTAGTACGTGTTGATGGTTCATAAAACATTACACCTAATAATTTCCCATCCTTTTTATGAGAAACTTGTTCTGATCTTGCTATAGGTTCCATTTCTTCAGCAAGTTTTAATATATAATCCACATCGCTTTTTTTAAAGTCTCTTATTGATATTATATTTTTTAAACTAAAACTCATACTATTCCCCTTTTTCAGATTTTTTCATTATAATTTTCTTGCAAATGTAATATAGCCTGTATGACCAGCCATTCTACTATTTGGTCTTGTTTTATTATTTTTAATTTCAAGTTCTCTCACATTACCTTCTCTGATTGTTATATGTTTAAAACCTGTTTTACCTAATATTTTATTAACAATTTGAAATTGTTCCACATATGGCGTATAAACAGCTATAAAACCACCTGTTTTAAGAATTCTATAACTATCTTCAATAACATCACCTGGTTTTGGTAAATCAAGGAAAACTAAGTCTATAGAGTTATCTTCTTCTTTAAAACCTTCTGTAACATCTTGATTATATAATGTTATATTCTCAAAATCAGTACCTTCAATATTTTCTTGAATTATTTTAACAAAATCTTCTCTTATTTCATAACTTGAAACATGACCTTTTGGACCTACAATATTTGCAAAGAATAGTAGACTACTTCCAGCACCAGTACCTGATTCTACAATTTTACTACCATAACCTATACCTGTAAAACCTATAACTAATCCAAGATCTTGGGGCAATATAATAGAACATTTTCTTTTCATTAAATCAATATAATCATTAATATTTGGTTCTATTACAGTATATTTCTTACCCATATGAGTTTCAAGAACATCACCTACTTTAGCATTAATTATATCTTCTTCAGGTATAACTCCTTTTTCTGTATGGAATTCTTTGTCCTGTACTATATATTTCCTGTTTTTCTTGTCTACTATTATCTTCATATTTTATCCCTTGATATTATATTGATTAATAAATCTTATTATTTTATCTAATTTTTTTATTCTTAAATTATTTTATAAAATATTCATACATGTCTTCACGTACAGGATATTTTAATTTTAATTTAAAATTAACAGTATCTTTAACAACACCATTTTTAATTTTTACTTTAGTCTCTGTGGGTTCTGTAGGTATAATTGGACCTAAGTAGTAGAAATCTTTTCCTTCATCATTATTTTTTTTCATAAATAAATAGAATTTCATATTATTTTCTTCATAATTTAAAATTTCTTTAACATCTTTAGATTCAAATGTTCGAGAACTTGTCGCCATCCAACTTAATGTTTCATTATCATAGAATTTATTTACATATCTGGTGCTTTCACTATCATTTTCTGTTTTATCATAAGTAACACAGAAAGGACATGTTTTTTCATTATTAATATTTTCTTTTATAACATAACCATAAATAGCATCTTTTTCTGGCCAATTCAATAGTTTTGCTATTTCAGCTCTCGAATATTTTTCATATAACTTGAAATGCATGTTATCTCTAAATTCATTGTATTGTTTTTCATATTTTTTTAATCCTAATTGTATTAAATCATGTATATTATCATTAAATTCATTATTTTTTAATAATTTCTTGAATTTATCTGCTATTTGAATAGTGTTCTTGTTCTGATTAATTAATTCTACTGTCTGATACATAGTGTATTCTCTTGGTTTGTAAAATGATTTATTTAGAATTCTCAATGCACTTTTTATGGTATTCATATCCTTTACAATATTATATTTTTCACTTAATATTTTTTCAAAATCATCTATTTCGAGTGTATTATTGTTAATAATTATTTGTAATATAAGTAATTCATGAGGTCTTTTACTATTAACTATTTTTTGAGTTATAAATTGGATATATAATGATTCACAATCATTAAATGTATATTTATAGTCTGAATCTATTTTTGCAACTAAAAAAGGATAGGTTTTATTAGTTTTCAATGAATTTAAATGATTCATACAATCTATTATAAAAATTGGATCTAATTGATTATATTTATAAAAATCATACAATGTTGGTATATGACCTAGTTTGTGTTTGAGTTTCAAATATTCTGTTCTTATAAAATTCAAATTATTAAATTTAGCTTTATTTATTGAGTTATATATTCTTTCTTCAGATATTTTGTCAAAATTAATAGTAGAACTACCAATTAATAAGTTATTTCTATTAATCATGAATTTACGAAGATAATCTTTATCATAGGTTGTATCATCAGATAATGCGACAGGTATCATGAAATTATTTTTATAATTTCCAATAAAATCAAGTACAACAACATAATCTTTGTCTTCATGCTTTCTAAGACCTCTACCTAATTGTTGAATAAAGATTATACTTGATTCAGTTTCACGAAGCATTACAATCTGATTAATTTCTTTAATATCCACACCTTCATTGAATATATCTACAGTAAATATATAATCAAGATAATCTACGTGTTCATCTGATACAAGTCTATCAATGGCTTCTTCTCGTTCATTTTGACTTGAATCACCAGTTAAACTAATAGTCTTATACCCTCTTTTGTTAAATTCATCTGATAATATTTTTGCATTAATTTTATTATTACAAAAAACTAATCCTTTCACACGTTTTCCATTGTAACCATAATATTCTATATTTTCAATTATATTGTTTATTCTAGTATCTGATATATCATTAACATCTACAGCTTCATCTGTAATTCCAAAATAATTAAAACTGCAAAGCATATCTTCTTCTAATGCATCTTTCAATCGTATTTCGTAGATAATATTATGATTAAATAATTCATAAATATCAATTTCATCTGATCTATCTGGTGATGCTGTCATTCCTAGGTAGAATTTTGGAGTGAAATAATTCATTATTTTTTGATAACTTTTAGCTCCAGCACGATGAACTTCATCAATGATAATATAATCAAAATAGTTTTTATCATATTTAGAGTAAACTTCTTCCTTTGACATCATCTGAACAGTACTAAATAGGAAATCTGAATAATAATTCTTCTCATTTCCTGATAATAAACCCATATTTTTATCACTGAATATTCTTTCATAGGTTTCCATAGCTTGTTTTGCGATTTGTTCACGGTGAACTAGAAATAAAATTCTTTTAGGATTAATACTTTTCAAACCAAATGCGGAAGCAAATGTTTTACCAGTTCCTGTTGCACTAATAAGTAATCCTCTTTTATGTCCCTTTTCAATTATTTTTTTTAAATTTATAATGAATTGTTTCTGCATATTATTTGGTTTAAATTTGGGAGGTGCGGGTTTAATCCAAGATTTCATCTGTATTTCTAAATTTTCTTCATATAATTTACTATATTCATCAATACATTCATTTAATTCAAATGCATCTTCCCAATATTCATTAAATTCTTTAATAATTTCTTTATTTAAATCTTCACTTGAACTGGTGGATGTTAAAAGATTCCATTCTTTATTAATAGTTAATGCGTTTTGTGTAAGATTAGAACTTCCAATTAATATATTATATTCATCTTTTTTTCTGAATATGTATCCTTTTGTGTGAAATCCATATTTTTTTTCATTAACAGAATATAATTTAACTTCAATATTGTTTAATTTATTTAATCGTCTAAGTGCATTAGGTTCACTAAAAAATAAGTAATCGGTTGTTAATATTTTACCTTTTATGTTATTAGATTCTAATTCCTTTAAATTTTGAAGAAGAGGAGTTATACCACTTTCTGTAATGAAAGCTACACTTATATAAAATTCATCACAGGTATGTAGTTCATTTTGAATAGTGCTAAGTACTTTCATATTGTGTTTTGAATTATTTAATATAAATTTAGAATCAGACAATTCATTTCCCTTCTCTATTTATTGTTCTTTAAATTCTCGTTGTGTTACATCAATAATATTTGTTGCAGTTTTTTCACCAATACCTTCAACTTCTTTTAATTCATTTTTTGAAGCATTAACTATGTTTTTTACAGTTTTAAAGTGGTTCAGTAAGCTTTTTGCAGATACTGGTCCTATTCCTGGTAGACTTTCTGTTATAAATAATTGTTGTTCTGGTAATGTAACTGGTTTTGATTGTGTTCTTATACTCACTGGTTTTTTATTATCTTTATCTTGTTCTCTTAATGCAATTCTTTTTAGCATAAATGCAGTATCAGTTTCACTTTGAGTTTGAATAATTGGTATTTTAAAGTCAAGTGCTATAGATGCAAGTGCTCCTCTTATAGCATTTGGGTGAAGGAATGAATGATAAATGTTTTCTCCTTCGATTATCATTAAGGGTTTACTACAATTACTAGCTAATTCTTTAGCTTGCTGGTATAATCTTTTATCTGTTATTGATTTACTAAAATCTTCAACAGTTTTTCTTTCAATAATAATATCATCAGTTATTTGATAATCACCAATAGTCATACTTTTTACTTTAATTTCACATTTTATCTTATCTAATTCACGTAAAATATTTGAATTTTTCTCTCTATAATCAACATAAATTACAGCTTCAGCATCTTCATCTGTTGTTTCAGTATTTAAGTTATATGAGGTAACATCTTCTTTTGCTGCAACATAGTTATCAAGAGTGTAATGATTTTTTTTATATGAATTATAAATGTTATTTTTCATAGCTCTTTCTTTTCTTTGACTAGACCAATAATATGATTCATCTAATGTTCCTTTAGTCATTAATATAAACATTTCACCTTGATGTTTACGTCCTGTTCTTCCTTTTCTTTGAATCATCCTTATTTCTGATGGAACAGGTTCATATAATATAACATAATCTACTGAAGGTATATCAATTCCTTCTTCAGCTACACTCGTTGATATTAATACATTATAATCTTCATTTTTAAATGCATCAATAGTTTCAATTTGTTTCTTTTGACTTAATCCTTTATCATTATCTCTTGAGGCTTGACCATAAAAACGCAATGATTTTATATCATTTTCTTTAAATTTACCATAAATACTCTTAGTAGTATCTCTAAATTGACTAAATACTATTATTTTATTATTAGGATTTTCTTTAAGAATTTGATTAACTAACTCTATTAAACGTGTCATTTTAGGATGATCAATTCCTTTTTCAACATATTTCCTAGTTAGCATAACTGCTTTATTAAATTTATAATCATTTTTCAGTGATTTTGCAGCTTTTGTTTTCTTTTTTTCTAGTTTATTAAAATAATTATTTAATGTTGTAATAGTTTGTGTTTCAAGTAATTCCTGTGAATGCATTATGTTAATAACTTCTGTTAATATAGAAACTCCTGTAAAATATTCTTTTTTAGGCATACTACTTGATGCAATTTTCTGTTGTAATCTAGCTTGTTCTACTAAAATTTCTCTCTTTGATGGTTTAGCAATAGAATCAATAATACCTAATTTTTTCAGAGTTCTAAGCCTCATTTTCAAGGTTTCATTAATTAAATCTTTAATTTCCTGAAGTTCCTTATTAAGCTTTACTTTTATCCATTTTGTTTCTACTTGTTTAAAATAAGGAGCAACATCAGGATCCTCTTCACTTTTAATTATTATCTCATTAACATAAATATTACGTGAAACTTCTTTAATTTTCTTTTCTTCCCATCCAGGACTAGCAGTTAAACCTAATATTAATTGATTTTTTGCCTGTTGTACATATTTTTGAGCAATATATACATAAGAATAAGATCCAACTGCATGATGACATTCATCAAAGACTATAAGTGATACATCTTTAAAATCATATTCTCTAGAAATTATATCTGATTCAATAGTTTGAGGAGTAGCACATATCACTTGGTTTTCTTCCCATAGTTTTTTTCTATCACTTGGCTTATCATTTCCTGTTAGACTTGCAATGGATGTATTTAGAAATTCATTAAAACTACGTTCATGTTGTAATGTCAGTGGTTTACTTGGAGCTAATATGAGAATTTTACTATCTTTAAAATTTTTAAGTCTTTCAGCAGAAATTAATGCTGCTACTACAGTTTTACCCATAGCTGTAGGTGCTATAATCATAGTATTTCCTTTATTAAGCACACTCATAGCAAGACTTTGCTGATAAACTCTGCCTTCTATAGTTTCTTTATTTATATATTCATGTTCTATCCAATTATTCATGCTATTATTCTTTTTGTTTTAAATTATTATTAAGTATACTATAAATGAACAAATGTTTTAAAAAAGTTAAATAAGAAAGGGTGGTGAAGTAGTTTTTATATTAATTCATGTTATCATATCAATAAGGTTTTCAACAGTATCATACACAACATCTAAATTACCCATATTTGGTACATAATTTGCTGCTTTCGCTGAATTAACACCAATAACATCGTAATTAAGTTCTTCCACGGGTGCTACTACCATACAAGTATCTGAAACTATTTTTCCTCCAGCAGCTTCTATAATATCAAGATAACCACATTGTTCACTTATTGATTTAATAGCTTTTGATGTACAAATCCATAAATCTTTGTTAAGTTTTTTACCTTTAATAAGTTGAGCTACTTTTTGTATTTCAGTAATAGATGCATGAGGACATCCTAAACAGACTAAATCTGGTGTTTTATCAGTTGTACTTAGTTTTTCAATTGTATCTATTATATCAGATTTTTCAAGACTTACTACTTCAAGTTCTTCAAATGAATCCTGACTTTTAGCAAAATTAGCTTCAGGAGTAATATTTTCAACATGATATAAACTAACAGCACCACTAGAAGCAAGTGCAGCTCCTAATAATTTAAGATTATTTCTTCCAGGATTATTATTAAGCTTAAAGTATGGTTTTTTATCATTAACTATTTGTCCAACATGATAACCTAGTGCTCCAATTTCAGCCTCCGTTGTAAAATCATAATCCACATCAAAAATTATGTCTGCAGTTCTATTTTCAGGGATATGATTTCCATAATAAGGTGTTCGACCAACTATAGCTGCAAGTAATGCACTTGGTCCACCTTCACGGTTAGTTCTAGCTCCAATAACACTATTAACATAACACACTGCAGATGATTCAGACCATGCAACATGTTCATTAAGCATAGGAGCATTTCCTATAAGGTATGGTGTACATGTACATGTACTCATAACACCAATACTTTCATAACCTTCTATGATTTTAATTTGTTTTTCAGTAAATTCTTCACTGAAACCTAATTCTTTCCAGTTTTCAATATCTACACCAGCTGGATTTAACATAGTTTCCAAGGTTACATCTGCTTTTTTACCTAAATCAACTACAAAATCTAATCCTGCATCTCCAATGGTTTTATAAGAAACTCCAGATACTTGTGCTGAAGTAATAGGAATCATTTTTTCAGCATCATATATCTTTCCTAAGCTTACTAATATTTCCATACTTTCAGCTTTACCTTCTCCATATTCACCATTATACATATCTTCTTCATATTTCGTAAGCTGCATATTCACCACTTAACTTCCTTATTAATTATTATTTATTTGATAATCAACCATTTCATCAACTAAATGAATAAAATTATCCATTTGGTTAGCAGGTATTGTTGCACCAGCTGCTATATTATGTCCTCCACCACTTCCATTAAAATTTTGTGATGCTTGGTTCATTATAACACCAAGATTCACTCCTTTTTCAATCATATTATCGGTGGTTCTTGAAGATACTTTAATAAGATTATCCATCTTCATAAGACTTAATATAGGTTTATCTGGTAATATGCCTAATTCAATACCAATACTACTTACAGCAGCAGCTACTTTTTTCTGCTCCTTATCTTCAGTGTAAATATATTGGATATTTTCTTCTTGAATACTACCTTCTCTTTTTATCCATTCAATTCCATTTTGCATACTACTACTGTACTTAGATAATAATGATTCTGCATAATCCATTTGATTATATTTTCCTAATTGAATACTTAATGCTGCAGTATATTCTTTATTTTTACCACATGCATTTAATAAATTAGCATATTCTTCAATATTTGTTAATTCTCTTCTTATATTAGGAATAGTATAAGTTTCACCATATATTTCATCATTTATGGAGATGAGCTCATTTTTAAGAGTTTCATATTCTTCTTGTGATAATTGACTTAATAATTTATCTTTAGGGATATCATGTTCATCTAGGAAAGTATTAGTTTCTTCTACATTTCCAGATAATCCTTTAAGAACTGGAGTATATGTATATGTAATTGCTTTAGATACTGGCTGGGTATTTGAATATGCAAGTTTTAAATCATCTTTAACTTCCATAGTCTTATTTTCTACTGCTTCATCTAAAATTAGTTTATTTATTCCAGTTGGACCATTTTTAAACTGCATATCACCATATGCACCTGTTAATGCAAGTCCTGCTAGTTCATAGTATTCATAACCATGTACTGATAAATATGAAAGTCCAGAACCACTAACATCTTTGGTTCCATCAATATTAAATATATGAGGATTTACGTGAATCATTTGTTTATTATCAGATTGTATTTCAGGGTCAACACCTTCTGGAACTTGATGGTGATCTGCAATAATAACATCACCTTTAAGTTTTGAAATACTTTCTAAATTTCCACTTCCCATATCTGAGAAAATAAATAGTTTATATCGTGATTTGTTAAGTTCTTTAACATTACTGTCTCTAAGACGTGGTAATATTGTAACATGGAATCTTCCTCCTGCTTTTCTTATTGCATTAGCAAAAATTCCAGCAGAAGTTAGTCCATCAGCATCATTGTGAGAGATAATTCTCACAACGTGCTGTTTTTCAATATGTGATCTAAGAAGATCACAAGCTTCATCAGCTCTATTTAACAAGTAAAGCTGCTGTTTTTGGATCATATCTCCATCCTTCAGGAAGAACATTGTTTGCTGTGTAGTATCTTACTAATCTTCTGATTTTAGATTCAATTTTAATTAATCCTCTTTTGGAGTGAATATCTTTTGGATTTTCTTCGAGGTGTTCTCTTATGTTTACTGCTCTTTTGATTAAGTTTAATAAATCTTCAGGATATTCAAAGTCTGTTCCATTTCTTTTAAGGATGTCTGTGATTTTTTCTCCAACTACTGTTTTTGTACTTGGAATTCCATATTGGTCTCTTAATGTGATACCAATTTGACTTGTACTTTGTCCTTCTTTGTGTAATTTTACGATTAATTCTTCAATTTCTTCTGAGGTTTGTTCTACCCATTCAGGTGCGTTTGCCATATTTTAATTCTCCATATAAATTTTATAAAGTAGTTTATATTATATTTAAAAAAATATTTTTTTATTTATATAATATAATAATTTTTAATAAATTATTCACTCTTCAGAATACCATTTAGCAAATTTTTCCATAGATATTCTTCTATGTGAACATTCATTTTTTTCATCAGTGGTAAGCTCTCCATATGTTTTATCATATTTTTCAACATAAAAGAGTGGATCGTATGCAAATCCATTATTACCTTTTTCTTCTGATAAAATTTCACCAGAGACAGTGCCTAAAAAAAGTCTTGGGTTCACAATTGGGTGCACAGTAACCAATACATGACCTGAATTCAGCATATCTGTCTTGTTCATCTTCTAATAATTTTAAAATTCCCTTATTGGTTATAGTATCCTGAACATAAGATGAATATGTTCCTGGAAAATCATTAAGGGCTCTTATAAACAAGCCAGTATCATCTACTATAACTGGTTTTTGAAGTAAATTAGCAACATATTTTGCACCAAATGCAGCTACTTCTTCTATTGAACCTTGAACTTCAGGATAACCTGGATTTTCATGGTTAACTTCAATACCAAATTTTTCAAAAATACCTCTTGCCTCTTTAACTTTATGTTCGTTACCAGTAATAAATGTTACTTTCATGGTAATAGGTATATTAGTTATACATGATACTTTTTGTGTAGGTTTATTTGATTAAATATATCCTTATAAAAAAGAAATAAAAGAGGTTTATTCAAAGTTAGCTCTTGTTAGTTCTTCTGTTTTTTCTCTATATTCATCTGGACTTATACCTTTTAAGAATGCATAAAACATTGCTCCTCCAGCACCAACTCCTTCTTTAATACATCCTTTAGTATAGTTTACTAATCCTTCTTCTGTTGATTTTTCAAATTCAGGGTCAGCAGCATAAATAGAAATATCACAAATTTGTCCAAATATATCTAATATGTTGGATGTTTCATCATTTGCAACATATGCTGTTGTAGCTACACATATTCTGCTAAAATCAAAGTCAGGATCTAAAGCTTTAATAATACCACATGCTGCAGCCATTTGAGTACCACCAGCAAGTGTCACAGGTACATCACTACCCATTACAATACCTGCAACAGCAACCATTGTAGGATCACCAGCAATTTCAGCTGCTTTAAATGGGTCATCTTTAAGATCACCTGGTTTAACATTATTTTTTTCAAGAGTAGCATCTACTACACTATTTTTTAATTCATGTGGATTTGTAGTCATACATCCACTTACTTTGTTTCTAACATCATAACCTAATGCTGTGAGAATTGCTTGTGTTGTTGTTGTACCTGCAGGTGTTGATTCTCCTATCATTATATGATCTGTGATTTTACTTATAGTTGAACCTACTTCTTTTGCATTAATAAATAATCTTTCAGCATCTTCAACACCTTTTCCTTCTCTTAAATCTCCTCCAGGAGTTCCTTGAAGATCAATACATGGTACTTTAGGAATAATTTCTAATCCAGCATTAATTGGAATGAAAGGTACATTTAATAAATCTATTGTAGATTTTGTAAGTATTGCTGGAGATGGTGCTGATAATTCATCACTTGCAGTACTAGCAATTTCTGGAAGTGTAAGTGGTTCGTCTCTTAAAATAACTTCCACGTCAAGAGCAGGGGTGTATGATGTAAATTCAGGTCCTCCAGCTCCAGTTAAGTGTGGAATTTTGGAGATTGCTGTATTTGATAATACACATAGAAATACACTATTTTCTATACTTTCAACTGTTTTCATTTGTTCATCTGATCCAAATACTTTAATATTTTTGTACATATTTTTCACGTATTTAATTTGTTTTTTTATAGGGTAATTTTTCTAATATAATATTTTTATTAGAAATCTTATTGTATTATTAAGTATTGTATTTAAATATAATAATGATTATGAATTATTACTATAATTAAAATTGAATAGGAGAGAACTTTTTTTGATTTGTCTAGGAATTGAAGGAACTGCTGAAAAAACAGGTATAGGTATAGTTGATTCTGAAGGTAATATACTTGCTACATGTGGTGACCAATTATATCCTGAAACAGGAGGTATTCATCCAAGAGAAGCAGCTAACTTCCATGCAGAACATATTGTACCTCTTATTAATGATGCACTTGAAGAATCAAATTTATCAATAAATGATATTGATTTAGTATCCTTTGCAAAGGGGCCTGGTTTAGGACCAGCATTAAGAACAATAGCTACAGCTGCAAGAAGTCTTTCACAAAATATTGGTGTACCTTTAATTGGTGTAAATCATTGTATTGGGCATGTTGAAATAGGAAAACTAACAACAGGTGCAAAAGATCCTGTTACATTATATACTAGTGGTGGAAATACTCAAATTATCAGTTATGAATCTGGTAGGTATAGAATTATTGGTGAAACATTAGATATAGCAATAGGGAATTGTCTTGACCAATTTTCACGAGATATCGGATTAGGTCATCCAGGAGGTCCTATCGTTGAACAACATGCAAGAAACACTGATAAAACAATAAAACTACCTTACGTTGTTAAAGGAATGGATTTATCCTTTTCTGGAATATTAACTAGTGCTATTACAAAATATAATCAGGGTGTTGACTTAGATATTATATGTAATAGTTTTCAAGAAACTTGTTTTGCAATGCTTTGTGAAGTAACTGAAAGGGCATTAAGTTACACAGGTAAAGATGAAGTATTATTATGTGGTGGAGTTGCAGCAAATAGTAAGCTACGTGAAATGCTACAAGTAATGTGTGAAGATCATTATGTTGATTTTTACATGCCACCAATGAAGTATTGTGGAGATAATGGTTCAATGATTGCACGTTTAGGATTACTTTCATATGAAGCAGGAAAAACAGGAATAGAACATAGTTATATTAATCCAAAATATAGGACAGACCAAGTGGAAGTAACATGGATTAAAAACAAAATTGAACACAATATAAATCTTCCAAGTAATATTGCATTTAAGGGTGCAGAAGCAGATATAATTGAGTCTAAATGGGGTAATAAAGAAGCAATTATAAAAAATAGGGTTAAAAAGAATTACAGAATTAGTGAAATAGATGAAAAACTACGGCTTGAAAGAACAAAAGAAGAGGTAAAATTATTAGCAGACTGTAAGAAATATGGTGTAAGAACTCCTTATATTTACTCTATAGATTTAATTAATAAAAGTATAATCATGGAAAAAATTGATGCAACTCCGTTACATGATGTAATTCTAGATTCAAATACTGATTTGGAGAAATTATTTAAAAATATTGGTGAAATGGTTTCAAAAATGCATGATGGTGGAATTATTCATGGGGATTTAACAACTGCTAATATTCTAATAAAAGAAAATAATTCTATATTTATTGATTTTGGATTGGGAAAATACAGTAATCTTCTTGAAGATAAAGGTACTGATTTATTAGTATTTAAAAAGTCATTAACAACAATTATTCCTGAAAAATCTGAAGAATTATTCAACTGGTTCTTGGATGGTTATAATAGTAATGATGTAGTTAAAAAAATAGATGAAATAGAAAAAAGAGGAAGATACCTCTAAAAAAACTCTTTTTTTAATGTTTATATGAAAATTATTGAAAGTATAGTTGTCAGTGCTCCAACTATCCAACAATAGTATGCAAACACGTCTAAACTCCAACCTTCTATCATTTTCATAAGTAATTTAATTGATAAGTATCCAAATATTACTGAAGATACAAATCCTGCAATTAAAACAGTAATTGATGCATCAATTGTTGCAATGTCTTTTACTTGTATTAGACCTGCACCTATTACTGAAGGTAGACTTAATAAGAAACTATATCTAGCAGCATATTCTCTGTTTAGTCCAAGACATAATCCTGATGCAATAGTTGAACCTGATCGGGATATACCTGGAAGAACTGCAAATCCTTGACAAATACCTATGATAATTGCTTGTTTAAAGGACATATTTTTTTCTGTAATATTTCCTGAAGAATGTCTTTCAGAGTAATATAATATGAGTCCTGTAATTATTAAGAAAATACCTACAAATACAGTTCCTCTAAATATTGTTTCAATTGCATCTTTAAATAATACACCCATAATTCCAGTGGGTATTGTTGCAATTATAATTAACCATGCAAATCTCTCTTCAGGTACTTTTTGTAAGCCTTCTATAAATTTATCTTTTCCTTCTGTAAGATTTATTAAACTAATGATAAATCCCTTTATTATATTAACAATATCATTCCAGAAGAAAGTAAATATAGCAACTAATGTACCTATGTGTAGTATTGTGTCAAAGGCAAGTCCTGTTTCAACACCCAATAGGTGTGGTATTATTACAAGATGTCCTGAACTACTGATTGGTAAAAATTCACTAATTCCTTGTACAGCTCCTAGAATAATTGCACTAATTATGTCTAGCAAGTTATCACCTTATTTTTTAAGTTATTATATTATATTTATGGTTTTATGAATAATAAAAATTCTTTAGCTATTTCTAAATAATTCATGATGTAAAAAATATATTACATAATATATGTTATATGTAGTATAAATAATGTTGTAAAATAAAATCTATAATAAAAAATTAATCTCAAAAAAGAAGTTAAAATAAAATAGAATATAATATTCTATCTAAACAAAGTCTAACCAGCCATATTTATCTTCTACTTTACCGTTTAATATGTCAAATAAAGCATCTTGTATTTTTTTAGTTACAGCTCCACGTTTTCCTTTACCTATTTTAATTTTATCAACAGATCTTATTGGAGATAATTCTGCAGCTGTTCCAGTGAAAAATACTTCATCAGCAATGTATAATCTTTCTCTAGGAATACGTTCTTCTCTTACTTCATAACCAAGGTCTTTTGCAATAGTTATAATAGTATCTCTAGTTATACCTTTTAGTACAGATGAACCGATATCTGGTGTGTATAATACATCATCTTCTACTAAGAATAAGTTTTCACCGGAACCTTCTCCAATTTCACCATTGTAATTTAACATAATACTTTCTTTGTATCCGTTAGCTGTTGCTTCCATTTTAGCTAATTGTGAATTCATGTAGTTTGATCCAGCTTTAGCAAGGTTTGGCATAGTGTCGGGTGCCATTTTTCTCCAAGATGAAGTACATACATCAATCCCTTGTTCTAATGCATCTTCTCCAAGATATTGTCCCCATGCCCATACTCCAATAACAGTATCTAATGGACAGTTTAATGGATATACACCAAGTTCTTTGTATCCTCTGTAAACAATAGGTCTAATGTAACATGAACGTATGTTGTTTATATTAATTGTATCTTTAACAGCTTCACATAATTCATCAACAGTATATGGAATATCCATTCTATATATCTTTGCTGAATTTTCTAATCTTTGCATATGATCTTTTAATCTAAATACTGCTGGTCCGTTTTCTGTATCATAACATCTAAGACCTTCAAATACACTACTTCCATAGTGAACTACGTGAGACATAACATGTATCTGTGCATCTTTCCAATCTACTAAGTCTCCGTTGAACCAAATTTTTCCTGTTTCATCAAAAGCCATTTTATTCGTTCCTTTAAATTTTTTTATATAATATAATATTTCTAAGTTATAATATAACTATTTTAATATTTTTTCATAGTTCTTTTCGAAAAACTTAAACCATATGAATTATAATTTAAGATAATGACTAGCCATACAACAAAGTAAACTAGATAGAAATAAATCATCCATATCAAAAAAATAACTTAGAAACTATCTCAAATAATGGTATAAAAGTTTAGAGATAAACTATAGAAGCAATAGTTTCTTCTAAAAATCTACAATCACTGCATAAATACCTAAATTCACAATTATTACAACCTTTAACATGGTCTAAATTATTTTTCCACCTTTTTTATTATAATTCTATGTATTGTTTTTAAATAATTTTATTCTATATATTATTGAAATACTTAGTTTAATTTGTTGATTTATGTTAATTGCAGGTTTTAAGTTGATTTTGTTGTTATTCAGTTATTTTAATTATCTTGGTGAATGACTCATAATTATTTTCACTAGTTTTTTTAATAGTATTTTATCTATTTTTCATGATATAAAATTTTATAAATTAATCTAAAATATTTTAAATATATGTATATTGTTTAATTATAAACTTTATTTTAAGAATTATGAATCAGTATAGTTTTTTAAAAAAAAGTATAAGACAAGATTATTCTTGTCTATGCAGGTGAGTTAGAATATGAAGATGAACTACTTGAGATTTCAGAATTTTCAGAATAACTTGAACTAGAACTATCTTCAGTAGTTTCAGTATCTGTATCTTCTGACGTGTTTTGAATATCTATTGTATCATTAAGTTCTGTTGTATTATTGTTGGTGGTATTGTTAAATTCGGTTGTATTGTTAGTTATATGTTCATTTGTATTATTATTTGTATGAGTTATATTTTTCAAATAGTTTATGAAATTATTCCACCAATTAAGTATAGTGTTTTCTGAAGAGGATGTATTAGATGTTTCTCTTAAATGTTTACATGAACAACTATCTACACAGTTGCAGGATTCATTACAATAATAACATCCTTCATTGTTTCTTATTTTATTGTCATTTTTTGTTATAGTTTTATAATCATGATTTTTGCATAAACATGAATTTGAACAATTACAGTCACTAGAGTTGCATGCATAACAAGGAGCACTTTCATCATCATATGTCACTTCTGCTGCACTAATAGTGCCTATAGAAAAAATAACAAAAAGACAAAGTAAAGTTATCTTTATATTCATTATTTTTCTCCAATTCTTTAATAGTAATATTATTATTATAACTGTATTGTTATATTAAAAGATTATGTTACTTATTAATAATGTTCTTTTCATGAAATATACCCAAATATTTATATACTACTTTTAATAAAATAATTATTAGTACTTTAATTAGAACTACTAGATTTTTTTATGGGCTGGTGGTCTAGGGGTATGATACCTCCCTTACAAGGAGGGGATCAGGAGTTCAAATCTCCTCCGGCCCATTTAATTTAAATAATTTAATTTAGTATTATAATTAGTATTACCAGATTTTTTTATGGGCTGGTGGTCTAGGGGTATGATACCTCCCTTACAAGGAGGGGATCAGGAGTTCAAATCTCCTCCGGCCCATTCAATTTAAAAATGACTATTTTTCAGAAAATTATTATATTATTTTATTTTAAAAAGCTATTTTGCTTGATATTTTAAAAAAATTATTTATTGATTTACTAAACTGGTTGTATAAAATAAAAAAGTAGTAAAAAAAGGTTTTTTTAGGAGAAATTTCTTGGAATTACACAGTTAAAACTACAATGGATATGATTATTGAAATAAAGAATATTATAAATCCATTGAATAACACATCGGATAAATTTCTATCTACTAGTAATAATCCACCAAAACAAATAATAGCACTTGTAACAATCTTACCTAAACCTGTCCATGGACCTAATGTAATTATATTAAATAAATATGATACTAATGATGCAATGACTAAAAGTACTACTAAATAAACCATATGGTGATTAGTAAAAAAGTCTAAAACTCCATTTAAATTAGGAAGATTATTCTGTACACTTCTAGAGCTAGTTTTCAAATAATTTCTAGGTCTACTTGTTATAGTATTATTGTATTGATAATCATTCCTAGTATTTCTATCATTTAATTTAGATTTTCGTCCTGAAAAAGGGTTATGTGAATTATTACTACCTCTTGGATTTAAGCTAGCAGGTTTTGTATTAACATAATCATAATCATCTTCATCAATAATAGGTTCTGTTACAATAGTTCGTTTAGATGCATAATTTTTAGCTATTTTCATTAATCCTTTTCTATCCACTAATTTCATGTTTCTTTTCTGAGCATATACTGCAGCTCCATGTGTAAAGCTACTTGTTGTGAATATAATTATTTTTGATGATTTGGTTGCTCTTGCTGCATTTTCCATATCTTTGAGAACATCTAATCCTATTTTCCATGGTTCTTCATAGTTTTTACAAGCAACTACAACTCCAACATTACCTACCGTTGTGTCAAGAATTCCATAAATATCAATTACTTGATTAGCTACTTGATAATTCTTTTTAATTTTAAAACCACTATCTTCCATAATTGTGGCAATAAAATCTACTAATCGTTCTTTTTCCAAAGTTTCTCCCTCGTTATTATTTATGATAATTTATCTAAATTAATAAATATTATTTGTATTGATTTATATTTTATAATTTCATGTATTATAATTTAACTATTCTTATATTATCTATTTAAAAAATTAATAAGATATAATTATCAAATATACTATCATGAAAATTTTAATAACTAATGATGATGGAGTAATGTCTAAGGGGATACTGGCTGCAAGAGATGCAGTTAAAGATCTTGGAGAAACAACAATAGTAGCACCAGTAACACAACAAAGTGGTGTAGGTCATGCTATAACATTAATGAAACCATTAAGAGCTACAAAAATGAAATTAAATGATGGTTCTGAAGGGTATAGTGTAACAGGAACGCCTACTGATTGTGTTATATTAGGTTCAAAAGGTATATTGGATGAGGAACCTGATTTAATAATATCAGGTATTAATCTTGGAGAAAATTTATCAAAATCAATTACAACTTCTGGGACGTTAGGAGCAACTTTTGAAGCAGCATCTTTTAAAATACCAACTATAGCAGTGTCATTACAAGTAATAAGGGAAGATTTAAAATTTAAAGATGGTGTAATGGAAATAGATTTTACAAATGCTGAAAGAATACTTAGAAAATTCGCTAAAAAAGTAATAGAATATGGAATGCCTGAAGGAGTTAGTGTGCTTAATTTAAATATACCTGTAAATCCTGTATCTGATGATATTGTTCAAGCAAATTTAGCTGAAAGAATGTATTCAACAGATGTTGAAAAAAGAGTCGATCCTTATGGACATCCGTATTATTGGATTGTAGGTGATTTAATAGGGGAAGATGAAATTGGAAATGATGTTCACACATTACGTGTTTTAAATAAACCTGTGGTTACGCCAATTTCGACAGATATGGGGATGGATATAGATATATCTAAATGGTTAGAATAGTTCTTAAAAACTATTTGATAACATTAATTCCCATTATTTTATCTAAATTATTTTTTTTAATATCATATGCAATATAACTACTACCTATAGCTCCACTTTTATCTGTAAGAACTTGAATAGGAGCAATACGTTCAACTTTTTCTTTAATCATATTACTTATGTTAATAGGTTCCTTCATACATCCACCAGAACCAGTAAGAACAATACCCTCAATATTTGTTTCCATAATACCATATAATCCATATATTTCCATCACAACACTCATAACTAATGAATCAATAGCTAGAATTCCTTTTTCATCATTATTTACAGCTTTTTTAAGAATATCTTCTTTAACATTATTGATTTTAGAATTAACTTCTGCAATTTTAGATATTCCTGCCTGTGAAAAACATTCATTAGCACTTCTTTTTCCAGAATCAATGTCTCTAATCATAGCTAAATCAAGTGGGCCATGAATAAATCCCATAGCACCAAGACATGCATCAATAGCTCCTCGTATAATTCCATTTTCAACAAGTATACAAACAGTATTAGAACTAATGTCTGCAATAATCATATTTTTCCAGCCTGTTTTTTTAAATGCATAATAAGAAAGACTAACTTTTTCAGAACTAGCACAATGTGAATAACTAGCTCTAAATCTTTTATCTAAAAAATCACATTCTGAATGTAATCCTGGAATAAGTACTGCAGGGATATTTGATGACAATATATCTTCATAGACATTACTTCCACCACCCGTAATTTTACCAGCACCTTGAATTGATTTAATACCTTTATTTTCAACTTTATCTAATGGAGTAATTTCAGATATATAATCACCCATTGCATAAGTCATAGCTAATAATTCAATTTTATTTATATCAATATAATTATTCACAGTGTCTTTAAATGAAATTTCATTTTTTGATAGTTTTTCACGATTTAATTTAAAATAAGCTATTTCTTCTTTATATTTATCAATAATTTCAAAGGAAACAGCAGTTGTTCCATGATCCATACCCATATAGTATTTCATTTTATTTCTCCTAAATGTATGATTAATATAAATTATTAAAATATTTTTTTTTATAAAATTAGTTTTTTTCATGTAGATGGTGATTAAAAGAATTTAAAAAATAGGTTATAAACCTATTCTTCTTTTTCTAATCCGCATGCGGTTCTTAAGTTTTTACCAACAGTTTCAATCTGTTTTTCTCCTTCTAATCTTCTTTGTGTTAAGAGTTTAGGGTAGGATGTAGCAGAGTCTACTGCAAATTCTGTTGCAAAAGTACCATCTTGAATTTCTCTTAAGATGTCTTTCATGTTTTGTTTAGCTTCTTCAGTTATGATTCTGTCTCTTCTTGTGAGTCCACCGAATTCTGCAGTGTTACTTACATCATGCCACATGTTTCCAAATCCTTTTTCATAGATTAAATCAATGATAAGTTTCATTTCGTGGCAAGTTTCGAAGTATGCCATTTCTGGTTTGTATCCACCTTCGACTAATGTTTCAAATCCTGCTTGGATAAGTGCAGTTAATCCACCACAAAGAACTGCTTGTTCTCCGAATAAGTCAGTTTCAGTTTCTTCTCTGTATGTGGTTTCAATAACACCTGCTCTTGTAAGACCTACTGCTTTTGCCATTTCTATAGCAATGTCAAATGCATCTCCAGTAGCATCTTGTTCAATAGCTACTAAACCTGGAGTTCCAAATCCTTCTTGGTATGTTTGTCTTACTTTTGATCCTGGTGCTTTAGGTGCAATCATTGTTATGTTTACATCTTCAGGTACTCTTATACGGTTGAAGTGTATGTTGTATCCGTGAGAGAATGAAATTGTGTTTCCTGGTTCGAGGTTATCTTTAATTTGTGTTTCGTAAACGTCTTTTTGGATTTCATCAGGGATTAATATGTGGATAATATCTGCTTCTTTGGAAGCTTCTTCAATTGTTTTAACAGTTAATCCTTCTGCTTCAGCTGCTTTCCATGAACTTCCACCTTTTCTTAAACCAACAATAACATTTAATCCACTGTCGTGCATGTTAAGTGATTGTCCTCTTCCTTGACTTCCAAATCCAATTACAGCAATTGTTTTGTTTTCTAATATGTTTGTAGTTACATCGTCGTCGTAATATACTTTCATTTTATCGAGTACTCCTTTAATTTTATAAATTCTATATAGATTTATTTGTACAGTATTAGATTTATTATAATTAATATAAACTATTTTTCATAGTTTATAGAACTTATTCCTTCTCTTCATTTTAAAATTTATCAAATTAATTATATATTAACGCACAGTTATATTAAATAATAATATTGGTGTTATTATGAAATCATATGAATTAAAATACAATTATCCAAAAGGTAGAAATCATCCAACAATAAAACAAGTTAAAATTTTTAATAATACTCCTAATTTTCCAATAAGTTGGTTAAATACACAAAATTTCTGTGAATATTCGATTTATCTTGAAAATTTTCAACATATTGAAGTAGAAGCAACGAAAGCAATGTTACAAGGAACTGCAGTACATAATAGACTTGAGGATGAATTTAAAAAAGATGCTATTAAAATGTCTATGGAAGATATTCTAACAGAATCAGAAACTCATGAAGTTATTTCAAGAGAATTTTTTGTAATTAATGAAAAACTAGGTATTAGGGGATTCATCGATGAAATACAATTTAATAATGGTAATGTTATTATAATAGATGATAAACCTGGAACGAAAGCATATAGATCTATGATAAATCAAGTTTTTGCATATTGTTTATCATTCAAATACTCTATAGATAAAAATATGAAAATATTTGGAGCTCTAAGAAATAGAGATACGGGGGATGTATTTTGGCAAGAAGAATTTACACATGAGGAAGAAGAAAAAATAAAAGAAGTAATACAACATGTGCAAAATTTAATTAAAGGAATTGATGATTTTATACCTACAAAAAATCCAAATAAATGTAAATCATGTAGATTTAATGAAAATTGTCCTAATGCTCAATAAAATAGTAATAAGAGGTTATAATATTTTATTTCCTCTTGTTAATGCGGTTACACCAGTTTTAGCCATTTCTTTAATACCATATGGTTTCATTAATTCTGTAAATGCTAATATTTTTGAAATATCTCCTGTTATTTCTACAATTAATGATTTTGGGGTCACATCAATAATATGTCCTCTGAAAACATCAGTGTATTGTATAATTTCAGATTTCGTTTTTTCATCAGGAGCATTTATTTTCACAAGCATTAATTCTCTTATTATTGTATTTTCTGGCTGTAATTCTCTTACTTTCAGTACTTCAATTAATTTATTCAATTGTTTTGTTATTTGTTCTACTACTTGTTCATTTCCTGTTGTTCTTATGGTTATTCTAGATATACTGGGATTTGATGTTTTTCCAACAGTTATATTGTCTATGTTGAAGTTTCGTCTTGTGAATAATCCAGATACTCTTTGTAATACACCGGGTTTGTCTTCTACTAGTATACTTATGGTGTGTTTCTGTGATTCATTCATTTTAATCATCCTCTGTTTTATATTCTCCAACAATTTTTGTAATTTTTTCACCAGGTGGTACCATAGGTAATAGTTCTGAAGGATCGATTACTACATCAATAACTGTTGCTTCTCTTGATTTCAATGCATTTTCAATAGTTTCTCTTAGTTCTCCTGGTTTTTCTACTCTTTCTCCTTTTATACCATAGGATTCTGCTAATTTCACAAAATCGGGAGTAGGTGTTAATTTTGTCTGGGATATTCTATTGTTATAATATAATACTTGCCATTGATATACCATTCCAAGATATCTATTATTTAATATACAGGTTACAATTGGAAGATCATAATCATGTATTGTAGCTAATTCTTGGGATACCATTTGGAATCCTCCATCTCCTGCAATTGCAAGAACTGCCTCTTCTGGTTTTGCTACTTGTGCTCCTATTGCTGCTGGTAATGCAAAGCCCATTGTTCCAAGTCCTCCTGATGATATGAATGTTCTTGGATTTCTTGTTTTATAGTAATGTGCCATCCACATCTGATTTTGCCCTACATCTGTAGTAATGATTGTTTCAGGAGTTATTGCTTCCATTATTTCTTTTATTGTTTCTTGAGGTTTTAATGGCACAGTATTAAATTTTAATTTAGGTTTATATGCTTGTCTTTTTGATATGATGTCTGTTGTCCAATCATTATTGTTAGGATTTTCTATTTGTGTAATAAATTCTTTTAATATTACTTTTGCATCTCCTACAATAGGTATGTCAATTTTTACATTTTTACCTATTTCTGCTGGATCGATATCTACTTGTATTTTCGTAGCATTCGGTGCAAATTCAGAAATTTTTCCTGTTGTACGATCAGAGAATCTACAACCAATTGTTATAAGACAATCACAGTCTGTTACAGCATTATTAGTTGATTCAAGACCATGCATTCCAAGAAGACCTAATGATAATTCATCATCTTCAGGTATTGATCCTTTCCCCATTAATGTCGTAGCTACAGGTATATTTGCTAATTTTGAAAAAGTAATTAGTTCTTTTGATGCATTAGCTAATATGACTCCGCCACCAGCGAGAATTATTGGTTTTTCACAAGTTTCTATAGTTTCAATTGCACGGGTGATTTGTCTTTTGTTTCCTTTAGTTGTTGGTTTGTATCCAGGTAATTTGAATTTTTTATTCATATCCTTTTCAGTTACTTCACCTTCTAGAACATCTTTAGGTAAATCTACTACCACTACTCCTGGTCTACCTGTTGATGCGATATGATATGCTTCATCAATCATTTCAGGTAATTTATCTGATGTTCTTGGTTGAAAATTTTCTTTAGTTATAGGCATGGTTAAACTAATAGTATCTACTTCTTGAAATGCATCAGTACCTATAATTCCTGTGGTAACTTGTCCTGTTAATGCAACTACTGGTGATGAATCTATATTAGCTGTTGCAATTCCTGTAATAAGGTTTGTTGCTCCAGGACCTGATGTTGCAAGACATACGCCTACTTTTCCTGATGCTCTTGCATATCCATCTGCAGCATGTGCTGCTGATTGTTCATGTCTTACAAGAATATGTCTTATGTCAGAATCATATATTGAATCGTATAATGGGAGTAATACTCCTCCAGGGTATCCAAACACGGTATCTGTACCATTTTCTTTAAGTTTTTTTAGTAGTGCTTCACTTCCATTCATATTTAAACTTCCTTTTATTTTTTTTTAATTCATAATGTTTTATTTCCTCTATTTATTGCAGTTACACCAGTTTTAGCTAGTTCTTTTATACCATATGGTTTCATTAGTTCTGTAAATGCTGTTATTTTAGAATGATCTCCTGTGATTTGTATTATCACTGATTTTGGTGTTACATCAATAAGATGTCCTCTAAATATTTTAGTATATTGTATAATTTCTGTTTTCACTGTTTCATCAGCTGCATGTACTTTCATAAGAACTAATTGTCTTTTAATAGTATTTTCTGGTTTTAGTTCTCGTACTTTTATTACTTCTACTAATTTATTCAATTGTTTTGTTATTTGTTCTAATATTTGGTTATCACCTGTTGTTCTTATGGTTATTCGAGATATTGTTGTGTCTTCTGTTTTTCCAACACTTATATTGTCTATGTTGAAGTTTCGTCTTGTGAATAATCCAGATATTCTTTGTAATACACCGGGCTTATTTTCTACTAGTATACTTATAGTATGTTTATCTGTTTTTCCCATTTGTTATTCCTCCATATTACTGAATTTTTTCATATTTTCAAGTCCAAGGCCAGGTGGTACAATAGGTAATAGTTCTGTAGAATCTATTACTGCATCAATAACTGTTGCTTCTCTTGATTTCAATGCATTTTCAATAGTTTCTCTTAGTTCTCCTGGTTTTTCTACTCTTTCTCCTTTTATACCATAGGATTCTGCTAATTTCACAAAATCAGGAGTAGCTGTTAGTTTAGTAGCATATACATGTTTGTTAAATAATTTTTGAAGTTGTGTTACCATTCCAAGATATCTGTTATTAAGAATACATGTTACAATTGGAAGATCGTTTTCTTTAATTGTAGCTAATTCTTGGGATACCATTTGGAATCCTCCATCACCTACAATAGATAATACATTTTCATCTGGTTTTGCTATTTGTGCTCCTATTGCTGCTGGTAATCCAAAACCCATTGTTCCAAGTCCTCCTGATGATATGAATGTTCTTGGATTTCTTGTTTTATAGTAATGTGCCATCCACATCTGATTTTGCCCTACATCTGTAGTAATGATTGTTTCAGGAGTTATTGCTTCCATTATTTCTTTTATTGTTTCTTGAGGTTTTAATGGAATATTTGTATAACTTATTTTTTCTTCGTTTTCTTGTTTAATTTGTGTAAGATGTTTGGTCCAAATGGTTCTATCAGGAACTTCAACTTTTTTAATAAGTTCAGTTAATGTGATTTTCGCATCTCCTACTATAGGTACATCTATTTTTATAGTTTTACCTATTTCTGCAGGATCTACATCAATTTGAATTTTTTTTGCATTTTTTGCAAATTCTGTAATGTTACTAACACTACGATCAGAAAATCTACAACCTATTGCTATTAAACAATCACATTCTGTTAAAGCTATATTTGTTGAAGCAATACCATGCATTCCAATCATTCCTAGTGATAAAGGATGGTCTTCTGATATTATTCCTTTTCCCATCAATGTTGTAGCTATAGGTATGTTTGTCAATGTTGCAAATTTAATTAATTCTTTTGATGAATTTGAAAGAATAGCTCCTCCTCCTGCTAATATGAGGGGTTTTTTAGATTCATTTATTAGTTCAATAGCCTTTTTAATTTGTTTTGGGTGTCCTTTAGTTGTAGGTTTGTAACCTGGTGTTGTAGTATCTCTTTTAATATTATCAAGATTTATTTCTTCTTTAAGTGCATTATTAGGTAAATCTATAATTACAGGCCCTGGTCTTCCTGTAGAAGCAATGTAAAATGCTTTATCTACACTTTCAGCTATTTTATCAGCAGTACGTGGTTGATAACTATGTTTACTTATAGGCATAGTAATTCCAATTGTATCTACTTCTTGAAATACATCTTTTCCTATTAAATCTGTTGCTACTTGTCCAGTAAGTGCTACTATTGGTGAAGAGTCCATATGGGCAGTTGCAATTCCTGTGATGATATTTGTTGCTCCAGGACCTGATGTTGCTAAACACACTCCTACTTCACCTGATGCTCTTGCATATCCATCTGCAGCATGTGCTGCTGCTTGTTCATGTCTTACTAATATATGATTAATATCTGATTCACAAAGTGCATCATAAAATGGTAACAATACGCCTCCAGGATATCCAAAGATAGTATGAATACCATTTTCTTTAAGTTTTTCAATTAATAGTTCACTACCTTTCATTTTAACACCAATTTTTTTACATTAATAAATCTTATAAAATATTTTAATATGTATAATATTTATACTTCATAAGAATTATATTTTATTTAAAAATAAGTATTAAACTCACTAAATTTAATTTATTTATAGACTAATTATACAAACTAAATTATTTTTGTATAAATAAAAATAATAAAAATGAAAATAATATATAATAATTAATAAAACATTACTAAAAAATTAAGTAATTTATGATAAGTAGGATGAAACACACCTCTTATTCTTTCAGGACGTGATTATATAATGAAAATATTAGTAGTAGGTAGCGGTGCAAGAGAACATGCAATAGCAAAAGCATTAAATAAAAATGCTGAAGTATACACATATATGGGAAGAAAAAACCCTGGATTAGCAGCAGTATCTGAAAAATACATGGTAAATGATGAATCTAATTTTGAAGAAATAATTAAATTTGCTAAAGAAAATGGTGTTGAATTAGCGTTCATTGGACCTGAAGCTCCTCTTGAAAAAGGAATTGTAGATGAATTAAAAAATGAAGGTATTTTATCAGTAGGACCAACAAAAGCAGCAGCACAAATAGAAACCAATAAAGCATTCATGAGAAAGTTATTTGAAGACTATAATATTGCAGGTTCAATAAAATATGGTACATTTTATGAATTAGATGATGCATATAAGTTTATTGATAGTTTTGATGAACCGGTAGTTGTAAAACCAATAGGATTAACAGGTGGAAAAGGAGTTAAAATTGTTGGTGATCAATTAAAGGATAATAATGAAGCAAAAGAATATGTTAAAGAAATTTTTGATCAGAAGATGGGTGGATTTGAAGGTGTAGTGATTGAAGAATTATTAGTTGGTGAAGAATATACAATACAAGCTTTTGTTGATGGAGAACATATAATTCCAATGCCTGCAGCACAAGATCATCCTCACGCATTTGAAGGAAATAAAGGACCAATAACTGGTGGAATGGGTTCTTATTCTGATAAAAATCATTTATTACCATTTTTAACTAAAAAAGATTATGATGAATCAGTTGCTATAATGAAACAAACAATTGATGCAATAGCAAAGGAAGCAGAACCATACAAAGGAATACTTTATGGACAATTCATGCTTTGTAAAGACGGACCAAAAGTAATTGAATATAATGCACGATTTGGAGACCCTGAATCAATGAATGTATTAGCATTACTTGATTCTAATTTAGCTCAAATATCTCAACAAATTGTTAATGGAACATTAGACACTGCCGCATTTAGTAATAAAGCTTCTGTATGTAAATATGTAGTTCCAGATAAATATCCAAATACAACAGCAAATGATACAATTGTTAAAGTATGTGAAGATAAAATTAATCAGGATGATGCACAAGTATATTATGCTGCAGTATATGCAGATGATAATGATGATGTGTACTTAACTTCTTCAAGAGCATTAGCAATTTTAGCAGTAAGGGATACTATTAAAGAAGCAGAAGAGGTATGTGAAGCTGCAATGAAACATATAGATGGAGAGGTATATCATAGAAGTGATGTAGCTACTGAAGAACTATTAAATGAAAAAATGGAACATATGAAAGAAGTTAGATCTTAATCTAACTCTATTCTATTTTTTAATTAATTATTAATCTACTTTTTTTATAAATATCTTCATAATTTATTGTTTTTCACATTATCTATCACTAAAAAAGATAATCTTTTTTAAATACCAAAAACAAATAAATATATTATTTATTATTAGTTGAATAAAAATATTAAGAGTAAATTATTTTTTTAATTAGGGAAGGATTAAAATGGATAGATTATTATCAATGACTGATGCAAAAGATCAAATTAAAACAATATTAGATATAGCATCAGATTTAAAATCAGGTAAAATAACAGAAAAACCACTCAAAGATAAATATTTAGGAATGATTTTTGAAAAATCATCAACAAGAACAAGAGTATCTTTTGAAGTTGGAATGCATCAATTAGGTGGAACTCCATTATATTTATCAAGTAAAGATTTACAGTTAAACAGAGGAGAACCAATACCTGACACTGCAAGAGTATTATCTCGTTTTTTAGATTGTATAATGATAAGGGCTAAAAAACATGAAAATGTTGAAGAATTAGCAGATTATGCATCTATTCCAATCATAAGTGGATTAACTGATAAAGAACATCCTTGTCAAGCATTTGCTGATTTATTAACTATAAAAGAATATAAGGGTGATTACAATAGAAAATTAGTTTTCATAGGGGATGGAAACAATGTATGTAATTCTCTATTATTAGCTTCAGCATATGTTGGAATGGATATGGTTGTTGCATGTCCTGAAGGGTATGAACCAGATAAAGAAATATATGAATTAGCAAAAGAAGAAGCTAAAAAAACTAATGCTAATATAAGCATAGAACACAACATACATGAAGCTGTAAAAGATGCAGATGTACTATACACTGATGTATGGGTAAGTATGGGTGATGAAGAAGAACAAGAAGAAAGGGAAAGAATATTTAAACCATACCAAATTAACAAACAATTATTATCTGAAGCAAAAGAAGATGCAATAGTAATGCACTGTTTACCAGCAATACGTGATCAAGAAATAACAGATGATGTTATGACTTCATCTCAATCAGCAATATGGGATCAAGCAGAAAATAGATTACATGCACAAAAAGCAATATTATATACAATTTTAAAAGAATAAAAAAATAATATATTTTTTTAAACCCTTCCCTTTTTTTATATAACCTACAATTTAGAATAATATTTTTTTTAGAGTTGAAGTGATATGTTATCAAAAAGAATAATACCTTGTTTAGATTGTGATTTACAAGTACCAGAAGGACGAGTAGTAAAAGGTGTAGAATTTAAACAAATAAGATATGCTGGAAATCCTGTGGAATTAGCAACAAAATACTATGAACAAGGGGCTGATGAAATAGTATTTTTAGATATAACTGCATCTCATGAAAGAAGATCAACAATGGCTGATGTAATTAAAAAAACAGTTGAAAATGTATTTACTCCAATATGTGTTGGTGGGGGAATACGTGAAGTAAAAGACTATGTAAACATGTTAAAAGCAGGAGCAGATAAATGTTCAACAAATACTGCTGCAATTAAAGATCCTTCTCTAATAAACCGGGCATCAGAACACGTTGGAAGTCAAGCATGTGTAATAGGAATAGATGCAAAAAGAAGATATGTTGAAAATCCATCAGAATCCGATGAACATTATATTGTTGAAACAGATGATGGTTATTGTTGGTTTGATTGCAGTATTTATGGTGGACGTGAATTCACAGGAATAGATGCTGTTAAATGGGCTATTGAATGTGAAGAAAGAGGTGCTGGTGAGATATTATTAACTAGTATGGATAGGGATGGTACAAAAGTAGGTTATGATTTAGATTTAACTAAAACAATAAGTAAAAATGTAACAATACCTGTTATTGCTTCAGGAGGAGTAGGAAATCCTCAACACATCTATGATGCATTTAATAAAGGGGAAGCAGATGCAGCATTAGCAGCAAGTATATTCCATTTTAATGAATACCCCATACCTGAAGTAAAAGAATATCTTAAAAAGAAAAATATACCTATGAGGATATGAGGAAAAATATGACATTGATAGTAAATATTACTACTCCTGAAGGAATAGTGATGGCCTCTGATAGTCGACAAACACAAAGAAGTACTAGTCAAATGACGAGAATCTCTACAAATAATGCATATAAGTTATTTGCAATAAATAATAGAATACTTGTTGGAACAGCAGGTTTAGCATTTTTCGCAGATAATACGGGTGTTCAAAAAAATGTGTCAAAATATGTGGAAGATTATTGTAACTCTACAAATCAGAAAAATTTAACTGTAAAAGAGATTGCAACACAATTACATGCTTATCTTAATAAAAAATATCCATGGGAACAACAACTTGAAATGTCTGCTCAACAATTAAAAATAGACGCACAACATAATGGAGCACAAGTATTATCTCTTGAAAAAGTAAATGATGCAATAGATTTCAGAATAAAACAACCTAATGGGAGAATCGAGGAAGGACATCTTAATGCAGAACCAATAAATTTACTTGTAAGTGGATTTAATAAAAATGGTTTATCTGAGACATATGAATTATGTATTCCTGGAAAAGTTATTCTAAAACGAAAAACTAATGATTTTGGATGTGTATGGATTGGTCAGGGCGATCTTGTTGCACGTATGATTATAGGATATGATAAAAAAATAATGAATACACCTATATTTCAAAAAGTATTAGCAACAACACCACAAGATGAATTAATAAAACAATTACGTGGAGTTGAATACACTATTCCTTGGCCATTATTAACACTTCAAGATGCAATAGATTTAGCTGTTTTTCTAATAAAATCAACAGAAATGATTCAAAGATTTGCTGATGGAACTAACATGGATAATGGTGAAATACAGGGTGTGGGTGGACCAATAGATGTTGCAGTAATAACTCAAGAAGATGGAATTCAATGGATTAAACGAAAACAAATTGGATTTCCTGAAGAATAATTTCTTTAACTTTTTTTAATTTAATATTTATGCAGTGATTTCATGGTTAAAAATCAACTTATTATTAGTAATAATGATTATTATGGAGATTTTGACTTAAATTTAACAATTAATTCTGGTCAAACAAGTCAACCTCCATTTAAATATGAAAATGGTACTTATCATGAGGTAATATCTATTGATAATGAAAATATTTTAATTAATTTAACTCAAAATAATCTTAATGAACCCTTAATTATTGACTATGTATGTGAAGACTATGTTGATGAAGATAAACTTCTAGATAAAATTTACTACATCTTTGATTTGGATTATGATTTGAATGAATTATATAATTATTTAGATGTAAATAGTGAATTAAATAATATTTATAAGTTTAATAAAGGTTTACGGTTATTTAAAGCACAATTTCCATATGAATGTATAATGTCATCTATATGTTCTGCTAATAATTCTATAAAAAGGTGGACTAATTCAATACAATCTATAAAAGAAAGTATGGGTGTTAAAGTAAGTATTGATGATGAATCCGGTTTTACTTTTCCAAAAGAAGAAACTTTTTTGAAAATACCTGAAGAAACTTTGAAAAAATTTGGAGTAGGCTATAGAAGTTCATACATGTTAAATTCAACAAAGAAAATATTGTCAGAAAAAAATTTTCATAACATGATTAATAATATGGATTATAATAGTGCATTTAATAAAATTATAGAATTAGAGGGTGTTGGACCAAAGGTAGCTGATTGTATATTATTATACGGATATAATAAACCTGAGGCATATCCAGTTGATGTGTGGATTAATAGAATAACAACATATCTTTATTTCAAGAATCAAAAACCGTCAAATAAAAAAATAATGAATTTTGCACAAGATAAATTTGGGTGCTATGCAGGTTATGTACAATTATATTTATTTAATTATGCACGTTCATCTGGCTTAATGGATAAATTAAAAAATATCTAAAAAAATAACACAAAAGAAATGTATTTTTAGGGAGGTGAGGGGTCAGAATAAATATTACATAAATTCTATTTTATTTTATGTCTTTTATAATATATAATATTTTTTTTATTTATTCATCAACAACAGTTATAGTGTTTATAACATCGCCTTGTCTAATTTCATAAACAACTTCCATACCTTCAATTACTTGTCCGAATACTGTGTGAACTCCATCAAGGTGTGGTTGTGGACTGTGTGTTATAAAGAATTGACTTCCACCAGTGTCTTTTCCAGCATGTGCCATGGATAATGCTCCAGTTCCATGTCTGTGTGGATTACCTTCAGTTTCACATTTAATAGTGTAACCTGGGCCACCGGTTCCATTTCCGTTAGGACATCCACCTTGTATTACAAAGTCTGGTATTACTCTGTGGAATGTGAGACCATCATAAAATCCTTTATTTGCTAATTCTTCAAAATTTTTTACTGTTCCAGGTGCTTCATTAGGGAATAATTCTATTGTAATGTCACCTTTATCTGTTTTTATAACAGCTTTTTTCATGTATTTCACCTAACTTTTTAGTTATGTAATAAGCTTTATAGATACCTCTTTTTATAATTATGGTCTTTTTATATTCTTTTATTTCGTAAATTTTATACTTAATTGGAAATAAATTATTAATTATATAATAAGTTAATAAAATTAATTCATTATTTTTATAATTTAACATAATTTTAATTTTTATGGAGGTTTATTTCTTTGAATACTAACGAAGTAAAAGACACATTAGATACATATGTTATGCACAGCTATGGACGTTATGATTTAGTAATTGATCATGCTCATGGTAGTATAGTATATGATAAAGAAGGAAAAGAATATATTGATTGTGTTGCAGGTATAGCAGTAAATAGTATTGGACACACTCACAAAAGAGTTACTGAAACACTGACTGAAGAATCAAAAAAACTTATTCATGTTTCAAATCTTTACTACACTGAGGAACAAGCAAGTTACGCTGAAAGAATAGTTAAACTTTCACCTCATGATAAAGTATTTTTCTGTAACAGTGGTGCAGAAGCAAATGAAGGAGCAATAAAACTAGCACGTAAATACACGGGTAAAAGTGAAATTATTGCAATGAATGATTCATTCCATGGAAGAACACTCACAACAATCACTGCAACGGGACAACCTAAATATCAGAAAGGATTCGGACCACTTCCTGAAGGATTTATACATGTGGACTATAATGATATTAAACAAATAGAAGATGCAATAACTGAAAATACTGCAGCAGTACTTGTAGAGCCAATACAAGGAGAAAGTGGTGTAAGAGTTCCTGATGAAGATTATTTACCCGAACTTAGAAAATTATGTGATGAAAAAGGAATTCTTTTAATATTTGATGAAGTTCAAACTGGTTTTGGACGTACTGGTAAGTTATTTGCTTCAGAATTAACTAATACAGTACCTGATATAACAACCTGTGCTAAAGCAGTAGCTGGTGGATTACCAATGGGACTTGTCCTTGCCCGTGCAGAAGTAGCAGATGCTTTTACTCCAGGAACTCATGCTTCTACATTTGGTGGAACTGCACTTGTATGTGCAGTAGCATCAACAGTACTTGATATATATGAAGATGAAAAGTTAGTAGAAAAATCATATGAAAATGGTAAATATTTCCTTGAAAAACTTGAAGCTTTAAGAGAAAAACATGACTGTATTGTGGATATAAGAGGTCGTGGTTTAATGGTTGGTGTTGAAGTAAATTATCAATGTGGTGATTTAGTAGCTGAAGCTCAAGAAAAAGGAGTACTTATTAATGTTGCAAATGGTTCTGTTATAAGATTTGTACCACCACTTATAATCACAAAAAAAGAATTGGACAAAGTAGTAGAAGTTATTGATGAAATATTACCATAAACTTCTTATATTCTACTTTTTTTTTATTTTGTTGTAATGGCTTCTCTAAAGAATTTAGGGATTAGTTTTCTATACATTTTATTTCTTAATATTGTTTGTATATTTTTATCAAGAATATATGTATCACAATGATCATTTTCTGCTCTCATTCCACGACCATATGCCTGCATCAGTGTCATTATAGTTTTATATGCATACCATTGGGGGTCAATGTTTTTTCTTTCATTTATTTGTTTATCTCCAAGATATGGGTAGGGTACTTTGTATATTACTTGGAATTGACATTTTTCGTATGGTAAATCAACACCTTCACTCATAGAGGGACTAACAAGGACATAAGGATTTTTTGATTTTTCAAATTCAGCTAATGTCTGGTCTCTTGTTTTAGATGTATGTGAAAGTAGTCTTTGTTCTCTTATATGCTCCATAATATAATTTTGACATTTGTAACTGTTAGTATGGATTAATCCTTTTTCATTTTTATGTTTATCAAGTATTTCTTTAAGTACTGGTATGGTTTTAGGTGCTGTATGCCAAAGAGCTCTTTTAGACATTGGTCCTACTAGGTGCATGTGAATTGGTCGGTATTCTTTTTTAAATGGACTTTCACTTTTAATATAATATACTTCTTCAGGATCTAAACCTAGCCAGTTACAGAATAAATCTTTATCAAGAATTGTTGCACTCATAAATAGTACTTTATCTGCATATTGGAAAAGTGTTTTTTCTGCATATCTGTCTATTTTCAGGGGTTTGAATGAGACCATATCTTCTTCGGGTGATACAACCCAATCTTCAGGATCTTTTTTTATGTTTTCAGTAATCTCTTTAATTTTTCTTTTAGTATGTTCGATACGATCTCCTTTTTGTTTAGTTAGTGTGGTTGTGTTAATTGCATTATATGAATCAAATATTGCTTCTAGAAATGCAATCCAGTCTTTAATATCAGTATAATTTTTCATGTCTTTTGGAATTACTTGATTTACATCTTTCTGTAATTGTTTGTTGTAGAGATTAAGTTCTAATTTATGCATTATTTTGTCTTCAATATTATGTGCTTCATCTAGTATCATTATGTTACGTTTCTGGAAGTGTTGTACATAATTTAGTTCAAGATATGCATAATCATAATTTAGTAATGCTACGGGTTCTTTGATTGCATCTGCTTTTTGACTCCAGTAAGGACATTTTTCAGATGATTTGAATGTGAATGGCGTGTTATAGAATGTTTCTCCTGTGTCTTTTCTTAAATCTTTTTGTCTGTTTTGTTCCATTTTTATACCATATGGGCAGGTAAATTCTTGTCCTGTTCTTATTGTCTGACAAGTTCCCTGATCACAAGAGTTTAAAGCTCCACTATCTAGGCATGAAAAATTGTTTCGTCCTTTTACTTGTGCATAACCAAATTCATTAGCATATTGTCTTTGTAATTGTTTTGTCATTGTAAGAATATATGCGGGTTGTAAAATTTGTCCAAGTGTTGCAGCAATGGCTGATTTTCCAGTACCTGTTCCTGCTTCAAGTATAACATATCTTTTATCTGATTCGAAAGCATTTAATATTTCAGTAATTAGTTCTAATTGATTATGTCTTGATTCTTTAAATGGGAAGTTTTCAATGATTTCATCATCTATATCTGGATGTTGACGTTGTAATTCTTCTTTTTCTTCTGTGGATGGTCTTGTAAGGAGTGAATGTTGTTCTTCGGGTTTATCTGAACATATACACTTATTTTTTATCATTCCACATTTTGGACAAAATATTGTATTCATAATGTTTATATTTCTTTTTTATTTTATTAAAATCCCCTCTTTTTTTTATTTCCATTTTGGTTTAATGTTGGATTAATCTTTTTTAGAAGTTTTTTAAAATTATATATATTTAAAATGCTTAAATTAATAATATAAGAATAAATACGACGTATAAATTAAGTTTACTTTAATTTTTTTAATAAATTAAAGATTATAATTCTTTTTTTTAAATATTAATAGGAATTGATAGTATGACAATTGGAAAATTATATGGTATAGGGGTAGGTCCTGGAGACCCTGAACTAGTGACAATAAAAGCAGCAAGGATTATCAAAGAAACAGATATTATATTTGCTCCACAATCACGTAATGGAAAACCTAGTGTAGCATTAAATATAGTTCAAGGAATAGTGGATGAAAGAGAAGAAAAATGTGAAATACTACAACCATTATTCCCAATGACTGAAGATAAGAAGGAATTAGAAAAATCATGGGATGAAGCAACAAATGTGCTCTTTGATAAATTAACTACAGGTTTAAATGCAGTATTTGTAACATTAGGTGATCCAACCGTTTTCAGTACATTTTCATATATATCCTCAAGATTACAAGCAAAAGGGGTGGAAGTTGAATTAATTCCTGGAATAACTTCATTTACCGCATGTGCAGCAAGATCTGGAATTCAATTAACTGAACAAGATGATATTATGGTAGTGGTGCCTCAAGTAGATGAAAGATTAACAAAAATACTACCCTATGCAGATACTGTTGTAGCAATGAAAACTTCAAGACATTTGGATGTGCTAGAAGAATGTATAGATAAAGATCCAAGAGAAAAAGAAATAGTATCTGTACAAAATTGTACAATGGAAAATGAGAATATTGTACATGGATTTGTAGATAATAAAAAATACTTTTCAACAAGTATAATTAAATTTAAAAAGTAATTATTTTATTTTTTACCTTTTTAATCTATTTTTATAAATTTATTCCTTGAAGTTTATCATTTAGTTTTTTACAAATAATATCCCAACTAAAATAATTATACACTATTTTTTGAATAAGATAAGGATTTTGTTTTATATTATTCCAGTTATTAATAGTGTTAGTTAGAGTTTTACGAAGAATTTCTTCATCATGTTCTATTATCTGACCATATCCTGTTTTTTCAATAATGTCTGGTGATCCACCTACGTTTGTTGAAATTATGTAATTTCCATGATATGCTGCTTCTAGTGTGGATATTCCAAAACTTTCTTTTAATGAAGTACAACAATATATGTTTGATTTAGCATATTCTTTGGATAATTCTATTTTATCTGAGATATATCCCTTTAATATTATTTTTTCTCTAAGTTTTGGATTTTTATTAAAAATTTCTTCAAAGAATTCTTGCATATCTTCCTTGATTTCTCCTATTAAAACTAATTTCCAATCGTTTAATTCCATGTTACTTATAGCTGATATAAGCATATCAATTGATTTGTTTTCTTTTTGAATATAACCTACATAAAGTATTGTTTTTTCTTTTTCTAATTTAACATTAGTTTTAACAACACCATTTGGAAGATACATTAATTTATTATTATTTACTAATTTACTTTTCTTTAGTACTTCATAGTTTCGTAGAGTTTCAATACTAATTACATCTATGTAGTTAAATAGTATTTTAACAAGTTTTCTACGTAAACTAGGCATAATTCCTTTTCTTTTAACTAAAAAATCAATTATGTCATTGTTAGCATCTAATTTAAGATGTATTTTTCCTTTTCTATTATGGATTTTATATGTAAAAATGTATGAAGGTAAAATGCTGTATCTTAAATGATAAAATTCAATTACATCAATATTTTGAGCATTATTTTTAATATATTGTTTAACATCTTTCTTTTCATTTCCTGTTTTTTCTAGAAATTCCAGCTGCATATTGTCTTTTTGAAGTAAAGAATTCATATATTCATAGTTATCATTATTATAAGTAGTTATTGTAGTATTATAATATTTAGATAAAGTATATGGAATCATTCCCACATCCTTTGTTAGAATGTAATTGTATAGTCCTGGAAATATGCAATTAAATTTTTTCAATTTAGTAAATCTCCTTATTTTTTAAGATACTTTTTATAAACAATATGTATTAATATTGAATTATATTAATCTAATTATATAAATATAGTATTAAGAGTTTAATTAATTAGTACTGGGATTGTTTTAAATGTCTAATTACGATGATTTAAGAAATTTAAGTGATGAAGAAATTATTGAAATAGGAAAATACTCATTAGTATTTTTAGGTGGTGTAGTAGTAGGTTATGGAATTAAAAAAATTATAAGTTCTCCTACTATGAGTAATATTAAAAGAAATACGGGTAATTTAATTAAAAATTATTTTGATCCTACATTTAATATTGTTGAAGACAACAATAATGAAGTAGACACAGAATATGTCGAGTATGATGTTGACGAATAATTAACTTTTTTTTATTATTTAAGGGGTTTTTATTATTTACAATAAAGTATCAATAGTGTTGTTAAATTGGAATGGTCATAAAGACACTATTGAATGTTTGAATTCTTTAAAAGAATTGAATTATCCAAATTTTGATATTTATTTAGTGGATAATGATTCAAAAGAAGAATCTATTGATTTTATTAGAAAATATCTTGATAATAGTGACTATTCGTATGATATCGCTACAAAAAATACTATTCAAAGTTATATAAAACCAGATGATTTGGATTTATTATTAATTTTAAATGATAAAAATGAAGGATTTGCTGGGGGAAATAATTTAGCTCTTGATTATATATATAATAATAGAAATACTGATTATATACTTTTATTAAATAATGATACAATAGTATCTCCTGATTTTGTCAATGGATTACTTGATAAAATAAAAGAGGATGATAATACGGGATTTGTTGGAACAACTCATTATTATTATCAGGATAAAAGTAAAATACAAACTATTGGTGGGGGAATAGTTGATTTAAGTCATGGTGAAGCAAGAGCAATCACAGAGAAAAACCAGAAAGATACTTTTGATTTCATCACAGGCTCTTGTATTTTAATGTCTCTTGATGTGTTGTTGGATGTTGGCATGATGTGTCCTGATTTCTTCATGTATTGGGAAGACGTAGATTGGTCTACTAGTGTACGAGAACATGGATATCATCTTAAAGTTTCGGACTATGGTTGTATATATCATAAAGAAGGTGCATCAATAAAATCATTATCACGTATATATTATCATACACGTAATAGGATATTCTATATGAAACGTCATACAAGCGGTCTAAAATACTATCAATTTATTATCTACATAATCCTGTATGTAATGAAAGAAGCTACAATGAATATTAATAAAAATAGAAAATATTCAAAAACTCTACTAAACGGACTAAAAGATGGATTATTAAAACATTAATTATTACTTATATAAAAAATTCACATAACTAATATAATGAATATTACTGATATTTAAAATTTAAACAAAATAATAGGTGATTGGAACATGGGTGATAGAAAATTAAAAATAGCAGTTTTTCATAATTTACCTTCAGGAGGAGCTAAAAGGTCATTATATACATATATTGATTATTTAACAAGTAATGGACATATTGTAGATGTATTTATACCTAAAACAGCTAATGAAGAATATTTACCACTAAAAAATGTGGTTAGTAATATAATTGAATATGAGGTTAAACCTAGTTTCATAAGAGAAAAAATATACTCTATATTTAGTTATGTTCCAGCAATAATTAAGAAAGTTTCTGTAAATAATGTTATGAAGACAGAGAAAAAGATTGCAGAAGATTTAAATGATTCTGGATATGATATTGTTTATTGTGAACAAGATCAGTTTACAATGACTCCTGTAATATTTAAATATTTAACAAAACCAAATGTATATTATTGTCAACAACCTATACGGAAAGATAAAATATTAACAAAGGTAAATAATCAAAAAAAGAAAATTGGTGTATTTAATCATCCAATAATAAGACCATTTGCACAATATTTTGTAAATTATATTGAAAATAGGGATTATGAAAGAGATTTAGAGTTTGCAGAATATTCCAAAAATTTATTAGCAAATTCTTACTTTAGTCATGAATCTATATTAAAACAATATGGTAAAAATGCATATGTTTCATATATTGGGGTAGATACAAAGATGTTCAAACCATTAAATTTACAACGAGAAAACTATGTATTATCCGTAGGGACTTGTATTCCTCCAAAGGGATATGATTTTTTAATTAAATCAATAGCACGCATACCTAAAGAAAAACGTCCTGAATTAGTAGTAGTAGGTAACAGTAGTGATGAAGGATGGGTGAACTATCTTAAAGAGTTAGCAAAAGAAAAAGAAGTAGAATTAGATATTCTTACAATGATTTCTGATGAGGATCTTATAAGATTATATAATAAAGCTAAATTAGTTGTGTATGCACCATACCTTGAACCATTTGGTTATGTTCCATTAGAAGCAATGGCTTGTGGAACTCCAGTAGTTGGAGTTAAAGAGGGGGGAATTAGAGAAACCGTACTTCATAATAAAACAGGAATTTTAACTCAAAGAGATGAAGATGATTTTGCAAAAGCAATAATAAAATTATCTGAAGATAGAACATTATGGAATAAATATTCTTCAAATGGAATTCAATATATTCAATCTTTTTGGACACTTGAAAAAGCTGGTGAAAGGTTATTAAAACATTTGTATAGAATTTTAGATAAAAAGGATGATTAAAATGACAAAACCATTAGTATCTATAATATTATTAAATTGGAATGGATATGAAGATACACTTGAAGCATTAGAATCATTATACCAAATAGACTATCCTAATTATAATGTAATCGTGGTAGATAATCATTCAACAAATGACTCTATAGATAAAATAAAGGATTATGCTCAAGGAAATATTGTAGTAAAAACAGATTATGTAAATTATCAGAATAATAAACCTATAAAATTAATTCACATGATGGAGGATGAATTAACACAAGCAATAGATAACACATCTACATATGATGAAAAAAAATTATTACTTATAGAAAATTATGATAATTATGGGTTTGCAAAAGGAAATAATATTGCAATGGAGTACACAGTAAAATATGATAAACCTGATTATGTGTTATTACTTAATAATGATACTATTGTAGATGCTGAGTTCTTAATGAAAATGATAAATGTTGCATTAAATGATGATAAGATTGGGATTATTGGCCCTAAATTTTATTATTATGATTATGAGGGATCTCATGATACAATATGGTGTATTGGTAGTGTAGTTGATCTAGAACATTATCCGGGACATCATAGTATTATGAATGAGAATTATTATGATACCTCGAAGAATGTTATTGATTGTGATTGGGTTTCTGGTGCAGGATTACTAATTAAAACAGAAGCAATTCCTAAGACTTATTTAGATACGAGTTTCTTCTTTGGTTGTGAAGATGTTGATTTAGCAGTTACTGTTAAAAAGAAAGGATATAGGATAGTATCTGTAATGGATTCAATAATATGGCATAAAGTGGGTATGTCTAGACATAAGAGTTCTACTTTCCGTACAGAATATAATCATGTTAAAACAAATCTCCAATTTATTAAGAAACATAAAGATAATTATTATTTAAATCTACCCAAATACATATATCAAATATCTAAATTGTATTTTAAAGCTGTATTAAACAAATTTTAATTTCTTTTCACATCTATTTTTTTTATTACATTTCATATAATTATTATTAATTTATCTATACTTTTATATAAGAAATAATATTTAAATATGATTACATACTTCAAAAGAAGCTATGTTATTATTTTACTAAAATTGAATTATTTAGAATATTCATTCAAATAATTTACAGGAGTTGTTAAAATTAAGCGAGTAAAACTATTAATACTTGTAATCATGGTATTAATAGGTATCTCTGTAGTTTCTGCAGGTGATTCTAGTCAAATGACTACTGTTTCGAATGATGAAGGTAATATGACGTCATCAGTTGCGGTAAATATGCAGGATATAACTAATAAAACTTCTGAAAATATAAATCCATATGTAAGTGGAGTTTCATCTAAATTTTCAGAATATAAGGAAAATACTTCTTTAAATACACAACAAAACATAAAATCAGTAAAACAATCAACAAATACATCTACTATACATGTATCTTCACTAACAGTTGAAAATAAAACAATATCTTGTAATAGTAGTGTACAATTAGTAGTTAAAGTAGTTGATAAAACTACTAATGTCAATGCTTCTAGTGGAAAAGTAGCATTTAAAATAAATGGTAAAACTGTAGGCTATGGTAGTGTAGTTAATGGTAAAGCATATTACACATATAACACATCAGGATTAACTGCAAAAAATTATACTATTTCCGTTGTATATGGTGGAAATTCTTATTTATCTAAATCTAATGCAACAGGTTGTCTTACAGTAATAACAAGAAATACACAATTGACTGTAGATAATAAAATAATCATTTATAATAGCAGTGTACAATTAACTACTACTGTAATTGATAGTTCTACTAAAAACTATGTTTCTGGTGGAAAAGTAGCATTTAAAATAAATGGTAAAACTATAGGTTATGGTAGTGTAGTTAATGGTAAGGCATATTACACATATAATACTTCAGGATTAAGCGTAAAAAACTATACCATTTCTGTAGTATATAGTGGAAATTCTTATTTATCTAAATCTAATGCAACAGGTTATCTTACAATAATTACAAGAACTACTCAAATGAGTATAAGTAATAAAACAGTTTTAAAAGGAGAACTAGTTCAATTAACTGTTACTGTTGTGGATAACTCTACTAAAAATTATATTTCTGGTGGAAAAGTAGCATTTAAGATAAATGGTAAAACTGTAGGCTATGGTAGTGTAGTTGATGGTAAAGCATATTATAATTATAATACCTCTTCATTAGGTCTTGGAAATTATACAATAAATGCAAGTTATTCTGGATCTAAAATATATTCTTCTACAGTGAGTAGTAAAGGTGTATTAACGATTACTAGTCCTTCATTCACCTATGCTGAAATTAAGGAAGCAGCAGTTTATCTTAGAAACCAATATGAATCAGACCATATTGTTACAAAAGTTATAGTGGGATCTATGACAATGGGTGTTGAAGATTTTCTACCAATAATGATTAAAATGGTTAATAATATTAACAGTGGAAATGTATCAAGTTCTATAAGATATATTGATTATACTCCAATAACTTCACAAATTGATACAATTACTGGTGGAAAACTAAGTTTATCTGAAATAATTACAATGGGAAATAAAATATTGAATTTTTATTCAATAAATAATAGGCCTCCTACTTATGCTACAACAACATATGGAAAACTTGGATATTATAATATAATCTACACTTATTTAAAAATAATTGATGTATCTTCATCTAATTATCTTCCATCAACGAACAAAGTATATAACTGGAGTGTTATACATCCAACAAATATCACATCACGTAAGATATACATAACCTCGGATAATATATTTACTTCAACTAAAGATAAGGCATTTATGAATTCAATCAAATCAATTCTTGAATCCAAGGGATTTACAGTATCTATAGTTGGTTTAGGTCCAAATACTCATAATACTGGAATATGGGCTGAATCATTACCTGATAATGCAGTTCAATTGTCTATATTTGGAGGGTCTGATGCTGGAGTAATATATGATATATGTACTAGAAGTTTCATGCGAAAAAAAGCAAACAGGCTAATATTTATTGCTCTATATTCAGGGACTGCTAAAAATATAACTGATTTGGATTTTCTTGAAAGAGCACATGATGATAATTATAGTCCCAGTTCATTTAAGGGATTAGCTTATCCTGATATTTATCTTAAAGAGCATGGGTATGATTATGTATATACAACAAGTGCCACTAGTATAGTTGATGCATTAATAGATTATATAAATGGTTAAAAATAGTATTTTTCTTTTTATTTTTTTAAAATAAAAAATAGGGGTTTATTTTATTGAATTAATAGTTTTAATAAAAGCATTAATCATATTAGTATATTGAAATTCTTTTTTAATTATATTTTTTGATTCTTGACTCATTTTTTCTTCTAAATCATTATCTGTAATTATTTTACGCATGGCTTTGAATAATGTGTCACTATCTTTTTCTGGAACAATAAATCCATTATTTTTAATCATATCTGGCGCTGCACCCACAGCAGTGGTTGCAATTACTGGATTACCATAATACATTGCTTCATTTAATACAAATACCCAGGGATCACCCATACCTTTATTTATGGAAGGTATTACTACAAGATTACTTCTCTGGTAATATTCTTTTAATTCGTTATTTTTGATTTGTCCTAAGAATTCCACGTTTTTAATATTATTTTCTTTAACATATTCCTTTAATGAATTTTCTTCAGGTCCTGATCCTATAATTAATAATTGAATATTATCCACTTCTTTTTTTAGGTTAGAATATGCTTCTAGGAGGTATTTAATTCCTTTACGGGGTATTAAACGACCTACATATAATATTTTCTTATTATTTGTTGATTTTTTTATATTTTCATCAATACCTGAAATATTACTTACATTCGGCATGATATGTATCTTGTCTTCAGAAACTCCTAGTTTATTATGGAAATATTGTTTGTGCAAGGTTCCAGGTACTATTATTGCATCAGCATGATTAGTTAAGTATTTAATTATACAATTTAGTATTTTTTCTTTCAGATTGTTTTCTTTCTCCCAATCCCAATCTTCACGCCAGATAATAAATTTTTCTTGTTTTATTTTTGTTATAGAAAATAAAATAATACTTTCTATTAGTTCTTGAATAGTATCCCAACTTCCACCGATTACAAAATCATTATTTGTGCATGCTTTTTTTATCAAACCTTTAGCAAAACCATGTTTATTATTAAGTGTTGTATAATTTACTTCTTCAAGTCCTTTTATTTTTTTATCTATTTTATTGTCATATATGTCTTGTATAACATCAATATGGGTAAATACAAGGTTTAAATCATATATTTCTGCAAGTTTTTTAAAAAAGGGAATTCTGTACCACATCGCAGTATTATGTGTAAATAATATTTTTGTTTTCTTAGGCAAATCTAGATCTCCTTATTATTTAAATGTACGTTTGTAGATTTGTGAATCTCCATTATCATATATTTTACTTGATTTATCAATACCTTCTATAATGGAAATATATTCTCCATTACCATATAAAAATGTTTTATGATTTATATTATGCGATCTAAGGAATAAATAACTTCCCACTTCCATATCAGACATATTTTTAGGGTTTGTTGTTCGTATATCATTAAGCCAATATAATAATATGTTACTGAATGCATCTGAGAACACAGTGTCATTATCCTCATTATTATGATAATTATTAAACCATGCAACTCCAGCATATTCTCCTTGACTAAATAGAGGTGCATCCATCGACGTGTCTAATGGAAGAGTAGATGTTTGTCCAACAGCTAAATCAATTAATCCTGTATTTAATATGAAAAATACCACCATAAAAATACCAATTACTTTCATTGCAGTTTTAGTTCTTTGTTTAATATTAAATGATTTTATAACTCCAAGTACTGATGTAGATATGTAATATAATCCAATTACACAAAATGGTGCTAATATTACAAAAGTTACTTCATATATTCTTTGTAAACTTAATTGACCTCTAAATGCGGGAATAAATATTCCACATGCAAGTATTACCATGTTAAATATTGCAAATGTATTATATTCTCTTGTAAAATGGAAATATTTTGGTCGTATAATGTTCATTATAAATCCAATTATTATGAAATAAACTGATAAGTAAATAACTCTCTGGGCATTAATACTTACAATATTCATGTATTTAAATGGCCACCAAATATGTATGATGGTAAGTACAGTTACAAGAACTATAATTCCTTGTTTTCTTCGTAAACTCATTTGTTTGAATTTAATTATATTATTTTTAATCTTAGAATATGATGTAATTGATTCAGGGTCAATATCTGCGGATATTTTTTTATATATTTTATAACCTATTACTAGAAGTATTATAAGAATGCCAAGTCCTGTTAAAAGAACCATGGGATTAATTATACCTCCAAATAATATAGTATTTGTATTTTTGGACACAATTTTCAGTGCATCAAATAATGATGCAATAGGCTTACTATCTGCAGTTAAAGAATAATAAACAATGATAAATCCTATAAAGAATAATGATAATGGTAAACTAATTGTCTGATTCTTTACTTTGAAATATTTACCAAAATACCTTCGTTCAGCTCCTAACTTAATTAAGATAGTGTTAATTATATTTCCAAAATTACTACTTACTAATGTTAATGTGACTATAGTAGCAAGTAACATGAACATGAAGAGATATGTAACACTATAATGTGATAAAATTAAGCCTACACCAAATAGTAAAAATAATAATTTTCTCTTATTCTGTGGTATTTTTCTATCAATTATTAGCCATACTAGTAGTACAAGAAATATTTCTGCAATTTGCTGTCTTGCCATTTGAACCATCCAACCATAGGAAAATCCATTATATGCAATAAAGAAAAATGTTGCCATAAATGCAATTTTACTTCCCGTATGTTCTTCAAATATCTTATATAGTCCAATACTTATTAATGAAAATAAAAATGGGTATATGAACTTCAAAACCCAAGTTAAAGTCATGCCTGATAATTTACTATATATTGGTGCATACATAACAACACTTAACATTGCATTATATGCATGAGGCCATGTATAATCCCATATTCCATTTTTAATAACATATGTAGCAAATTGATACTCAAAGAATATGTCATATCCCCAAATATGGTTAGAGATTAATACACTATAGTATAATATGGATATTGCAATACTAAATAGTGCTAAATGATAATATTCTTTTTTTAGATAACCCCAAGCCATAGCTAAAACTAAAACACATATTAATATTAATAAAATTATTTGAATAGTATTATTCTCATAATATTGAAGAGTATATGCTCCAATTATAGCAATTAATGGTAATATACAAATACATATAAATTGATTTGAGAATAATAATTCAAAACTTAATTTAGAACTATTAACATAATATGCATCTCGATCTTGGTAGTATGATACGATCCATAGAATCGTGTTATAAATTGTAAATGTTATCAGTAATGGAATATTTTCTATGGGTTGTGTAAGTCCAATCCATGGATACACTTGATTCATGAAAAGCCCCACAAGTAGTACTGAGAGTATGCTTAATCCAACACTTAATAATGTTGTAAATGTATTTCCAAGATCATGTAATTTAAGTATTCTTAATATGATAATTCCAGGTACAAATCCTAAGTATAATAATGTAATAATATCATTAAATATAGGTATATGTATGTTATTTGCTGAAATAATGCCCACTATCCACATTAAAACTTGGATTAAGATAATTGTATATGTAAATTCTTTAAATTTCCAGTCATTTAATGTAAATATATTTCTAAATTCCATAAATATCATCCATTAATTCAAAAGCTTTGAATATTCACTTATTAATTTATCTACCATCACATCTAGGGAATTTGAAGGTAGAGTTTTCGCTGAATTAGATTCTAGTTTCTTTAATAATTCTTTGTCATTTATTACTTTCAAAAGTTTCTCTTTTAAACTTTCACTATTTCCTGGTTCAAATAAAAAACCATTAACATTTTCTTCAATAAGTTCAGGTATTCCTCCAATATTACTTCCAATTACAGGAGTTCCTGTACTAAAACTTTCATAAATCACGAGAGGTGAGTTATCATAACATATTGATGGAATTACTATGATATTAGACATATCATAAAACTTACGAATGTTTTTATTATCTACAAAACCATGGAATATTATCCGGGCATCTGGTTTAGCCATTTGTTTAAATTCTTCTTCCTCATAGCCTTTACCAATGATATGTAATCTAATAGAATCATTTTTAATAGTTTTAAATGCTTTAATTAGTGTATGAACTCCTTTATGTTTGCCTAATGAACCTATATATGTGATGTTAAGTGTATTATAATTTTTTTCTGATTTTTCACTTTCATAATCAATACCTAATGGTATTTTAACAGTTTTTGTATTATTAAAGAACTTATTTTCTTTAAATTTATTAATCATAAAATTTGATGGGGATATTAATAAATCTACATTATTATTAAGTAATTTTCTTTGTATTTTAACATATTGATTACATATTGTATTTCTTTGTTGACATAATGTATTATTTCCTCGTATAAGGTTAGCTCTTGGACAAATTAATGAGAAATCATGTGATTCAAAGATTACAGGGATATTTAAATCTTTACCAGCTTTAAAACATGATAAGGATAATCCTTTAAAATTGTTTATATGGATTAAGTCTACTTTTTCTTCAGTCACTATTTTTTTTATTTCTTTAAGAGTGGAGTTATTCCATAAATCAAAGAGATGCCAAAATGGTTTTTTTAATCCTGAGGCTTCGGTTTGTTTATATACTGGATATAACTTAGTGGTATTTATCTGATATATTTTAGTATTGTCTCTGTTAATAACATGTTTTTCATTGTCAGGACTTGTTGTAATAATTATGGATTCATGGCCATGTTTTACTAATTCTAATGCCATTTTTTCTACAATAATTTCTGCTCCACCAAGAACGTTTGGAGGATATAAATTAGAAATATAACATATTTTCATATTAATTCCTCATATAATTTGTAGATTTTATTTGCAATAGATGTCCATTCATATTTTTCTTGTACAAGTTTTCTACCATTTTCACCCATAGTTTTTTGTAGTTCTTTATTTGTTAATATTGTAATTATAGCCTCTTCGAGGGCATTTATGTCTTTAGGGGGTATTATTATACCACTATTTGTTTTTACAACATCCTCTGATACACCAACTATGTCTGTACTTATCACTGGAGTTTTACAAGATAATGCTTCTAGAACTACAATACCGAATCCTTCTTGTAGTGATGAAATAGAGGGTAATATGAATAATTCTGATTTGGCATAATATTCAATAACTTTTTCATCAGTTAGGAATCCTTTAAATTCAACATTATTTTCAAGTCCTAATTTATTCACTTTTTCTTGATAATAATGCATTAGTTCTCCTTGTCCTCCTACTATTAGTTTTATGGAGGGTATGCTTTTTTTAACATTAACAAGTGATTCTAATAAGTAATCTAGTCCTTTGTATTTATGGAATTTATCAAGTACGCTTAGGAAGAATATTTGATTTTCTTGTCTAGGGCATGTTTTAGGTTTAAATAGGTTTGTATCTACACCATTGGGGATTGTTGTTATTTTATCTTTATAATTTTTTAAGTGGGGTGATTTGATGTAATTATCTTGTGTTATGATAATTTTATTGGCTTTGTTTAATAGGAATTTTAATGCAGTTTTGTTATATATATTGGCTATAGTATTGGCAATTCCCGTACCTATTATGTCATTATGGTATGTTACTACTAATGGTTTATTTTTTATTCTTGTGGATATATTACTCCAATCACTACTCCAAGGTGTTGGGATATGTGTGTGAATAATATCATAGTCCTCTTTGTAAAGAGTACTTGGAAGAGATAAAGTGATGTTTGTGTTAGCAATTTTTCCAAAATATTTAAGGCGTTGGATATTTATATTAGCATACGTCTCTCTATCTATATTACTTGGTTCATTTGCACAAATAACTTTAACTTCACAATTATCATACTTAACTAATTCTTTAGAAATATAATACACATACTGTTCAACACCACCAATAAATGGGTAGAATCTAACAGGGGTTTGAATAATTTTCAAAAATAAAACCTCACCAAATTATTAATAACTCAAATATATGAATTTATAATTAAGATTATTATAATATATAATTATAATCATTTAATATGTTTACTTTATGTATAAACTATTTATCATATATTAAATAAAGAAAAATAGAAAAATGATTATTTATTTTCTAAAATATCTAGATAATACTGTTCTGTGAGAGAAGTTATATGATTCCAATCATATTTTTTAGCAAATTGTCTACATTTATCACGAATTTTAGATGAAATTCCTGTTGAAATTAATTGATTAATTAAAATAGCTAATTCTTCGTAATTATCTTCAATAATCCATCCATTATCACAGTTTACTAAATCTTTAGAAGCATTCATGGGGGAATTAATAGTAATAACTGGAATACCACAAGCATTAGCTTCAATAACAACAATTCCAAAACCTTCTCTTGTGGAAGGTAATACAAATACTGAAGAACTTTTCATAGTCTTATATAATTCTAACTGATTATCATAAAATCCTTTAAAAAATACATTGTTCTCCAAGTTCATAGAGTGAACCATTTCTTTTAACTCATTTTCCATAGGTCCTTCTCCAATAATAAAACATTTAACATATGGGTGAACTTTAACTACCTTGTTTATAGATTTAATAAGTAAATCAACATGTTTTTCAGGTATTAAACGACCTGCATATAAAATATCACAATATGAATCGCTAGCTTCTAGGTAAGTTATATCTCTGGTATTTACTCCATTACCAATAATTGTTGTATTAGATGGTTCTTTATTCTTTAACATATTTCGGTAAGTTAACTGGGATACACAGATAACATTATCAGTTAAATAAAGAATACTTTTTTCAATAATCTTTCCAAATATTCCTTTTTTACCCATATATTCATACCAATAATCATTCCAAATTTCATGTAATGTAATTACAAGATTTGTTTTTTTTGACAATGTTCTAAGTGCACTACTATAACATGAAAAATAAGGAAAACCTTGACAATCAACAATATCAAAATCACTTAAATTTGCACGTGTTAAAACACACCATGCATAGTATATGGCTTCTTTAATGGATCTTGTATTATTTTCAGTATATAATTCCATTGGATTTCCAACACTATGGTATTTAATACCATGGTATGTTATATTTGTCTGTGAATAGAATTCTTTAGAATTCATCCAATAACCTAATGAAAATATATGTACATCATGTCCTCTTGCTACAAGACGTTTACATATTTCAAAAATTCTACGTTCTGCACCACCAGTTACCCAAGGATAAGCAGTATCATATATAAATGCTATTTTCATAAACAAGTCTCCTGAAAAAAAGAAATAATGTTATAATAAAAAAATAATAATGAAGGTTATGTAATTATAATTTTAAAATCTACGTGTTAACATATATTTCACATGTCTCCATCCATCACTAAAAGAACTTAATTTAGCTTCGCCACCACCACGTTTTTTATAGTGAATAGGTACTTCTTTGATTTTTAAATTCTTTTCACTAGCTTCAATAACCATTTCTATTGCAAATTCCATACCTGGTGCTTTTAGATCCATTTTATCTATAGCTTCACGAGTAAAAGCTCGCATACCACAATGGGTGTCTGAATAATGTGAATGGAATAGAATATTTAACATTTTTGTTAACATAGGATTTCCTATGTATTTATGAAGTGCAGGCATTGCTCCTTCTTCAATAGTACCATCAAAACGGGAGCCTATAACAAAATCACAATTATCTTCTACTATATATTTTATGAAGTCCATTGATTGTTCAAGAGGGTATGTTCCATCAGCATCACCCATTATAATTATATCTCCCGTGGCTTCCTTGAATCCACGAATATATGCATTTCCATATCCTCTATTTTTTTCTAAAAATACGGTGGCACCAGCATCACTTGCTTCTTGGGCTGTATTATCTGTAGAATTATTATTTACTACGATTATTTCAACTTCATATCCTGCTTCTTTAATTTCCTTAACAGGTATACTTTTTATGGTTTTCCCCACGATTCCTTCTTCATTTAATGCTGGTATAACAAATGAAACCTTCATATTCATTACATTCCTTAATTTAATTAGATAATCTTTGAGGTATTTGACTTCTAGTTAAATAAGATTATCTTTCATTATTATAAATTATGTTGTAACTTATATATAATTCAAGTGTAAACTAGTTTTGTTCTTTCACTATATTTTTAATAATCTTTTCTAATTTTTTCATAGATTTTTGCCATGAATAATTATTTTTAACAAATATTCTCGCATTCGATGATATTTTATTTTTTAATTTTATATTTTCATGTAATTCTATAATTGCACTTTTAAATTCAATATTATTGTCTGCAAGTATAAATTCTTCATAATTTCTAGAATTAATACCGCTTATCCCAATAGATGTTGATACGACAGGTAAATTCATACTCATTGCTTCTAAAATTTTATTTTTAATACCTGTACCTGATATCATAGGGGTGATAAATATTGTTCCTGGTGTTAAATAAAGTCTAACATCATCCACAGAGCCTGTAACGGTTATATTTTCATGGTTGTTTAGCTGTTTAATATATTTTGAAGGGTTACGACCTACTATATAGAAGGGGATATTTATTTCTTTACAAATTAGTGGATATATTTCATCTATAAAGTATTTCACAGCATCATTATTAGGAGGAGTACTCATATCACCTAAAAATACTATTTTTTGCCCTGTTTCATCATTATTATTTTTAAAAAAAGAAGTATCTACTCCATTAGGTATAACTTCAATCTTTGTTTTAATATATCTTTCTAATAATGTTTTATCTTTCTTATTTACCACAATACATGCATTAAATTTATCATATGTTTTTTCATATCTATGGATTTTCAGATAATTCAAGTACCAATATAGTTTAGTCCAGATAGTATTTGATTTAGTATACATTTTATAATTATAATCACTTACAGCATCAAAGGCATAGACAATTTTAGGAATGTTTGTATTTTTAACATAGAATGCCATGGGCATATCTGTAATTATAATGTCATATTGTTCATTAATTATTGATTTTTCTATTAATTTACTCATATCTTTATGATAATAATAATTTAGAAAACTGCGTTTATGGAGATTATCCAAAGTAAACATGTTTTTCATTGTGTATTTAAGTTGATTTTTTATTGAATGGTGTTTTGGAATTTTAATATTAGTATATTTGTTTAAAAAAGGTTTGAGTTCAGTTATATCATATTGTTCTGAATTAAATGAAATTAAATTAATTGAATAGGTCTTTCCTAGATTTTTTATTAGATGATATATGGGTAATGTTGCACCAACTGTCATTGAAGGAATATCATGGCAAATTAATAGTATATTCATCATTTTTATATTTCTCCTTCAATAATTTTTTTATATATTTCTATAATTTTATCTGTGACATGATTCCACTGAAGATGAGTATATATGTATTTTTGACCATTTTGTAATTGTTTTAATGTAGTTTCTTTATCTTCTAATGTATTAATAATTGCTTCTTTTATTTGGGTAATGTTTCCATATTCTACTATGGTTCCCGCATTTATTTTTTCTATAAGTTCTCCTGATTCAGGAGTTACAATAACTGGGGTATTTGAAAGGATTGCTTCAAAAACTGTTAAAGATACACCACCCATATACTTTACTGGATTGATAAATAATTCTGCATCATGATATATGCTTATTTTATCTTCTTCTTTAACAAAATCTGTGAATAATATTTTATTTTGAATATTTCTAGTTTCTATTATTTGATCTAATTCTTGTTTATAGTCTGTTATTTTTCCAGCAATTACTAATTTATATTCATTATATTTTGAGGGTAGTTCCGAAAATGCTTCGATTATATGATTAATTCCTTTTAGTTTATCTAGTCTGCCTAAATATAATAAATATTTTGATTTAATTTTTTTCTGAAATATGCCTTTTTCTGGTAAGTCATGGTATTCTTCTAGATTCATACCATTATAAATTACTTGAACATTTTTAGCATTCATTTTCTTATCATAATATGCTTCTTCTTCAGAAACAGCAATTACTGTGGAAGCATTTTGCATAATTTTATTTCCATATACAATATCATACATATTTTTGATAAATGATTTATTCACATGTTTTGGGGTGGATGCATGTGGCTGTACAATATATGGAATATTATATTTTTTAGCATAGTCTATTATAACGTTATTCTGATAGGATCTAAGTTCATGTAAATGGATTATGTCAAAATTTTTAATATTTTTATCTAACCATGCTTTTATTTGTGGTGAGTAAATAAATAAATCTAAATTAAATTTGTATTCAATAGGTACCATTGTGAGGTTAGATATAGATGCAGTATCTTCTTCATTATACTCAAAGGTAGTTGTTAAAATCGTAACAGTATGTCCTTTAGCACATAATTGTTTTGAAAGATTATAACATACATTAACGTCGCCACCTCGACTAAATGTAAAATAAGGAATAACTTGTAAAATATTCATAAAATATCACTGTATAAATAGGTAGGGGAGGTTATATGTCTTTTAATAGTAAATCTAGAATTAAACCTTCTAATATACTTTCGAATTTCATTGTAAGTTTACGCCAATCATTATCTTCAATAAAATTATAACCTGCTAATCCTACTTTGACTATTTCTCGTTTATTATTAAATTTTTTATTTACTAATTCTAATACTTCTTCAGCATGATTAATATAGACTAAACCATTTTGTTCTCCGAATTCTGCAACTAATCCTGGTAATTTTGTAGCAATCACTGGTTTTTTCATTGCCATATATTCATATAATTTTATTGGAACTATGTTTTGCATTATGATTTCATCTTGATGTGCTGGAAGAATACAAATGTCGCTGGCACCTATTAAGTCAGGCATAATTTTGTATTTTTGTCGTCCTGTTAGAATCATTTGGTCTTCAAGATTATATTTCTTTTGGATTAATTGTAGTGCTTCAAAGGAATCACCATCTCCAACAATCATTAATTTAATATTGGGGTATTTTCCTTTATTTTTTCCTAATTCCATTGCTAATTCTTTAAGACCTGCAAAATTGTATAAAAAGCCCATGAAGAATAATACGATGTCATTATTATTTATATGGTAGTATTTACGTATTTTATAACCGTTATGTTTTTGATAGTTAAATTGTTTTAGATTTATTCCAGCCCCAATAATACTCATTTTATGAGGATTTGCACCTAATTCTGCAGCGGTTTCATTAAGTTTACGATTTATTGTTAAAACATAGGATGATCTACGTATTGTATTTTTTATCATACGTTTTCCAAGGTTTCTGAATATTTTCTCTGGAATTAATTCATGTAATACATCTATAAAGTAATATACAAATGGAATATTTTCTTTTTTAGCTATTTTTGAAGCAATACTTGCATTTAGTATTCCAAATCCTACAATAACGTCAGGTTCAAATTCTTTTATTTGACGTTTAATTTCTTGTTTATGGTAATGTAATATTGAGAGATAATTGAATACTGGTAGTTTTATAAGAGGTGGTCTAATTACTGTAACATTTTCGGTGTTGTATATTTTTTTATATTTATTAAATTCTTGTCTAGGGCTTTTATATTTGTATTCTGAATTTTTTTTATCTATTTTCCAGTCTACTTCATAGTCAATTACATGTATTTGATGTCCTCTTAATCCTAATAATTCCATTAAATGGTGTTGTTGGTGTGGATTTCTTTTAATCCAATCGGATTCCTGTACTACTAATATTTTCATTTTTATCACTATTAGGATTCTTTTTCATATTTATTTTCATGTATACTTCTAATTTGTAAAAAAGGGTTGTCTTATCTAAAATTCTGCACTTTTTTGAATATTATCCCAGTTTTCCACAAACCAGTCATGTGTATTCTCAAGACCTTCTTCAAATGTATGTTGAGGTTTATATTTTAGAATTTTTTTAGCTTTATCTATGGAAGATAATAGTTTATTTTTCGCATCCCAATCTCTACGTTCTTTATATGCGATTCCTGCTTGATTATCACATAATTCATTCACTTTATTTGCCATATCAATAACTCGGTGATCTTTTCCTGAACCTAAATTAATTGATTCTCCAATAGCATCTTCCACTACGCCTAGACGGGTAAGTCCTTGTAGGATGTCATCAATATATGTCCAATCACGAGTTTCATTTCCATCACCGGTTATAGGTAATGCTTGTCCATTCATTGCCCAATACATGAAATTGGGAATAACATTTCTATATTTACCAGGGACTTCTCCTGGACCGAATACGTTGAAAAAACGGGCGTTTGCAATAGGCATATCATATAAATTATGGAAATAATTTGTGTATAATTCACCTAGTAATTTAGTAACTTGGTATGGTGTATGTAAACTTATACTAATATCATGTTCTTCGAATGGCATTTTTGATTCTAAACCATAAACTCCACAACCACTACTTGAATATACAAATCTTTTAACTCCAGTTAATTGAGCATGTTCTAAAACTTTTAATATACCTAATCCATTAACTTTCAAATCTTTTTCAGGTTTATCTACAGAGTTTTGATTAGCAAAATGTGCTGCTAAATGGAACACATAATCTGGTTTTTGTTTAAATACCCATTTTAATACTTGATCATCACAAATATCTCCTTGTATAAACTCAACACAGTCTAATTTTGGTATATTCCATGTGTAAGCAGATGATAAATCATCTAAAATAATTATTTTTTTAGGGTTGTATTCAGCAAGTTTTCTTGTTAAATTACTTCCAACACAACCTGCGCCTCCCGTAATAAGAATTGTTTCTCCTTCATATGCACTAGCAACATCTATCATATAAATCTCCAATTATATTATTAATCATATATTTTTTTACAGAATTTTTAATTAATAATTTATATTTCTTTTTTGTTTTATTTAAATTTTAAAATATTTTTTTCTTATAAATAAAAATAATTTATTTTAAACAGTTTCATGATATTTTGATTGTCTATGGTATTTTTTTTAACATATTCTATGTAATAAATACTCTTATTTTTAAATTAATTTATTTTAATCTTGTTTTCAAAATCTAAATTAGAATTTTAACATTATTTATAAAAATTTTAAATAAAATAATTTTCATATACTTATCTATGAATGATAAATCTTATTGGGAACAATACTATAAAGAAAATCCTAATCCTGTAGAACCATCAACTTTTGCAAAATTTATTCGTGGTTTTTTAAATCCAGATAAATCTTTAATTGAGTTAGGTTGTGGAAATGGTAGGGATAGTGTATTTTTTGCTAAAAATAATTTAAAAGTAACTGCAATAGATCAGGTTGAAACTGAAATGGATTATTTAAATCATAAATACAGTTTATATAATCTTGATTTTAAAGCAGGTGATTTTACAAATTTGGGCACTGAAAAGAAATATGATTATATTTATTCACGATTCACACTACATTCAATTACTGAAGAAGCAGAATCCCGAGTTTTAAAATGGATAGGTTCACAATTAAATAAAAATGGTTTATTTTTCTTAGAAGTACGTAGTATTAAAGATCCCATGTTTGATAAAGGGGAAAAACTTAGTGATAATGAAAATGTAACTACTCATTATCGTAGATATCTTGATTTTGAAGATACTATTGAAAAATTAGAAAAAAATGGATTATCTATTATTTATAAGCTTGAAAGTCAAGGATTAGCAGTTTATAAGGATGATGATCCTATGTTGATACGAATAGTTTCTAAAAAAGAATAATTGTTAAATTATTTAAAATTATCATTTATTTCTTTTAAGAAACTAATTGCTTCTTCAAATCCATTATCCATGTCTTTTTTTACATTATTATATTGATTTTTAACAAATCCTGTTGTATTATGATCTAATGCAATATGAGGTATATGCATGTATTCTTGACCATAAATAATAGGTAAATATGATTCATAATCATGAGGACACATGAATTCATAATTTTCAAATTGTATTTTATCCAGTGGAAATATATAATCTGTTTTATAAATTCTATTATGGATATTGTTATGCAGTCCATCTATTGCATCAGATACATGAGCAGTTTTTTCGTGAGTGAATTTCATTTTATTATTCTGTTTTATTAATCCTTCTTCAAAGGTCCATTCATTTTTACTAATCTTATCCCTAAGTTCTACTTGTAGTTCTGTTTGCATATTGTTTCTTGTTTTAGTTAAACCTTCATCTTTTATGTAATCTTTTGGGAATACGTCAAAGTGTACAAAGGGTTTCTTATATGCGCATTGGAAAAATAATATAAATGTATTATTATTTAATGTATCTAATTCATTTGTATTGTTAAGATCAGCATGTGGTTTAGTTAATTTTGATATTATAATATGTTCTTTTAGCCCTTCAATTTTTTCTATTTCTTTAGGAAATACTTTGACTAGTTTTTCATAATCATCACGTATCATTCCAATATCTATATCATCATCCCATGGTACAAAACCACCATGTCTTACAGCACCAAGTAATGTTCCATAATCTAACCAGTAGTTTAAGTTATATTTTCTACATATATTATCAAATAAACGTAGTAATTCAAGAGATAGTAATTGTATTTGTCGCATAGTGCCTGTTGCTTTTATATCACAACTTGCAAAAATCATATCAAGCATTCTGTAGTGAGATTCTATTTCTTTAAATTTGTTATTATTGTTAAATTTTTGAACTAATTCAATTACATGTTGATTATTTTTAATGTTTTCAGGTAACATTTGATATAATTTGGATAATACAAATACCATAGGTTTTAATCTCCTCATATTTTCTTTTCTTTAAATGTATTGATTATTATTTTCTTTTTCAAAATATTTATATACAAATATAGTGATTTTTTTGTATATAATTAGTTAGTTGGAGTTCTATCTTATAATAAATTTAAGCATAATTTTCATATTTTTTTTAAATTATTATTTAATATATTTCATTTTTTATGATAATTGTGTAGTTTTATGTGGAAATAATGGAATAAAATTTATATTATCTATTGAATAGAATAGAAATTATGATGCCTATAAATAATTTTAATAATATAAAAATTAAAATCTATTCTACTACAAAAGGAATTAAGATAGTGGATAGTCCTATAAAAATACAAATTCTCAATATTCTTGAAGGACAGGTAAGTGAAGCTGAAATAGTCAAAACAACAGGAAAATCTAAATCAACAATATCTGTACATTTAAAAAATCTAATTGATGAAGGAATAATTAGTTTTAAATCACATCCTCTTGATAGGCGTAGTAAATTATTTTATATCTATGCAGATTATATAGGTGAAATTTTTCCAGATAAACTAATTTATAAGTTACCTGAAATAGAAAATGAGATCATGTCTCAGGAACAATTATATATAGAGATGTTTAGGCAGTTTAAATCCATATTATTAGTTCATGGATTACAACTTGAACCGTTGGAAGTAGCAACAGGTCAAAGAATAGGTGAAAATATCTATAAAACATTTAAATATTCAAATCTTGAAGAATTAGTGGAGTTAATAAAAGAAAAATTCAGTGAACTAAATCTAGGTCAAATAAAAATAAGTAGTTTTGAACCATTAATTTTCAAAAACAGCGGGTGTCATGAATGTTTTAAACTACAATATAATCTTCCAACATGTAATGTTACAAAAGGGATTTTGAAAGGTATATTTGAAAAACATTTTGAAAAAGAAATTTCAGTAGAAGAAGTAGAATGTATTTCAAAATATGATGATTGTTGTACATTCATAATAGACTATTAATAGGGTTTATACTTTTTAATTCTTCTTTGAATGTTCACTGGAATAAATGTAAACCAATCACCCATACATGTACGGATTAATTTCTCTTTTTTATATTTTTTCTGTAAATTAGGTAATGTTTCATAATAACCTTCAGACATGGAAGCACCTTTAGATCTATGTTCAAGTTCTGTTGGAATTAAATATGCATTATATCCTTTTTCTCTAATATTATACACATAATCTACACAATATAAGTGCCAATCAGGACATTGTTTTTCATCAAGTAAATATTTATTAAAAATTTCACGTGGAATAATAAATAAACATTCATCTAATGTACTTGCAAGTTCTGTTTTATCTAATTTATATGGTGAAACATCAACTGGACTTAATCCTTGTTTAATATTACTTCTAACAAGACTATCTGTAGTTTTTCCAGCCACACCTATAATTCCTATATTATCTAACTGTTTTATCTTATGACATGTATCTATAATCCAATTTTCATTAATGAAATTAATATCTTGATGAGTAAATACTAGATATTCTCCTTTGGATTTACTTGCACCATAATTCAGTGCACTCGCAGCATTGGAAAATTTATTTTTTCTATTATCTACTAAAATTAATTCATAATCTCCTTTTTGTTTTTTAAGACTTTTCAAGAGGTAATTTTCTAGTATTTCTATATTGTTATATACACAAATAATACTCATCATAACATATCACTCATAGTTACTTATTATTTTATTAATCTTTTCAGGTAGTAATTGTTTTAATATGTTTAAATCATCCTTATCAAATGTTTTAATAGCAAAAATACTAATAAAGTAAACTATTATTCCTATAATGACACTTGTGAATAATTCAAGGTTTAATATATAAAGTACAATACCCATAACTAAACTTGCAATAAAAGGTTTAACAAGTATACTTCTAAGAGGTACAGAATATCCATACTTATTCATAATATACATATAGAATAATACCATACTTACTTCATTTAAAACAGTGATAAATGCAGCACCTATACCACCAGATAACTTGATTAATATGAAATTCCCTACAGTACTTAATATCAAACATAAAAATGTAACTTTAACGGTTTCATGTTGTTTATTAATTGATGCAATACTATTTCCCAATATATAACTTAAAAATATTGCAGGTAATGCCCATATGATTAATTTTAATACAGGAATTGTATTTACATATGCTGATCCATATATAAATAGTATGATTTTATCTGCTAATACCAGGGTTCCCATAGATATAGGTACGCTGATTATTGTTAAGTATTTTAAAGATTTTTTATAGGAATAATCAAGCATATCTTTATTATCAACATAAAACTTTGAAAATATTGGCATTATTGCAGTTGAATATACAGTTGGTATAAATATGAGTGCTTGCATTAAATTAAATGCAGCAGTATATTCTCCTACTTGTGCACTAGTTGTTAACATATTTAATAGAATTGTATTCATTCTAAATGAAATTAATGCAAATATACTAGTAATAGCAAGAGGAAATGCTGTGTAAATTAAATATTTCCAGAATTTTAAATCAACTTGAAAATGAATTAATCCATAGTTTTTAGTACACATCGTAAAATTATAGATTAATACAATAATTGATGCTAGTAAATAAACTAATGATACTGCGATTACTGATTGTTTAGTAAATACACAGAATAAAATTCCTATAAATAATACTACTGCATTAATTATCTCGGATATTGACTGATATTCCATTTCTTCAAATGCTCTAAACATAGAAGTAAAAGTACCACTAAATGCATTAATAATGACTGATGAACCAATAATATAAACTACATTTTTAGTTATTTCATTGAATGTTCCAATATTAACAAAGATAACTAATATTAACATGGTTATTAAGGATAATATTAGTTTTATCATTCCGTGATTGCCTAAATATTTATCACTCTTATTTTTATCTCTCGCAACTTCACGTATTGTTAGTGTAGAAAGACCTAGGTCTGTAAAAATAGCAAATAATCCTGAAATTGCAGTAGCAAAAGAAATAATACCAAAATTTGTTGTTCCAAGATATCTTGCTGAGTATAGTGTATAAAAGAATGCAAGAATATAACTTACCATTTGTGATAGGAATAATACACTTGTATTTTTCACTAATGTTTTAACAGTACTCATATTTAATCACATTATTCTTTTTTAATTCTAAAAATTATGAAATTTCTTATTTTTATTTAAACAAGTTCTTTTATTAAATCAAGAACATTTCTTACTATCGTAGCCATACTTATTTTTTTATATTCATTTAATTGTCCAATAAATGTTATTTGAGGATAATCTTTAGTTAATTCTTTATATTTATCATATAATTCTATATTTTTATTATTAGTAAGAAGATGATGTGGTATGCTTCTTTCTTCAAAATTAGAATTATATTCTATTGGAAATTCAAATTGAATCGTTGTTTTATTTGATTGTTGTCCTGTTAGATATTTATATTCTGTTATTTGTGTAAAATGGTATTCATCAAGGTAAAGTATTGTAGCATTTTTTTGGAAATATTGCTGATTAATAGTTTCGTTCATTATTATGGATGATTTATACTCTAATTTTCCATATTTATAATTGAAAAATTCATCTATTTGTCCAGTAAATATAATTTTTCCTTTAAATTCTTCATCTTCATAGTATAGTTTTTTATTTTCATAATCAACATGTATTAATTCATCATACTCTTTTTCTAAAAGAATGGTAATATTATGATTGGATAACATATTTTCAAACATCGCAGTATAACCATTAGTTGGTATACCTTGATATAAATCTAAATAATATCTACAGTCATAGGATACTTGGATAGGTATATTTCCAGCAATTGTATGGCCTAACGAATTATAGGAGTTACCTAATTCTTTTTCAAGATAATTAATAGAATTTATATGAATATACTCAGTAAATTTTTTTAAATATTTATTATCTATCTTTTCAATGTCAGAAAGTGGTATTCTATCATTCACATTGTATAATTTAAGTAATGCTGATTTTATTTTTGAGGAATCTTCCGGTAAACATTTATCTATTGAAATTAGGTTTAAAGGTAATGGTATGAACATATCTTCTTTTTTACCAACTATTTTATGATTATAAATATCCCAGTTTGTGAATAATGAAAGATAGTCATAAACATCTCTGTCATCTGTATGGAATATATGTGGTCCATATTTATGGATTAAAAGGCCATCGTCATTATAACAATCATAGCAATTTCCTCCAATATGATCTCGTTTATCAATTAACAGTACTTTTTTATTATGAATATTTGCTAATTGTTCTGCTGCAGTTATTCCTGCAATTCCTGCTCCTACAATTATAAAATCATATGCCACGTTTATAATCCTCCAAATATATTAACTCAGTGTTTTCTATATTTTATTTATTATTTTAATTCCCTTTCTTTGCAAAAATATGAACATTGCAATAGTTATGAATGTTTCGGTTATTGCAAAGGATATTGCTATTCCTATCTCTCTCATTAATATTATAAGTAATATTCCAAGAACAATATCTAAAACGCCTCCAAGTAGAACTATTGATGTAAATGCTTTTTTGTAATTGAATGTTAACATAGTTTCAATACCAAACACGGTACTTAAACTAACAACAAATGGTAATAGGGATAATATTCTAAGTATTATTATTGAATTATAATATGTATTTCCAAATAGTATCATTATAATTGGTTCTGCAAATATAAATAATCCTAATGATAATATTACACCTATAATTGCCATTAATTTTGTTAATTTTCTAATAAAAATTATACTTGTTTTTTTATCATCAGTATTTACTTTGCGACTTATAAAAGGATATAATGATTGTGAAATTGGATTTAATAATCCATTCACTGCTAAAACTATTTTTTCAGCAATTGTATAATATCCAACAAGTGTGTTATTTGTAAGTAAGCCTAATAGGAATGTATTTGTTGTAGTATACATATTTATTCCAATGGTAGATATGAATACAGACCAACCTTCTTTCAAATGATATTTTAAACTTTTTACTGAAGGTATTCTTAATTTTATATTAAATCTTGTAAGTGAAATGTATATTCCAAGAATTCCTACAATAATAAATCCTAATGAGTTTATCACAGGAACTAATATGTAATCAGAACTCTGATGGATGAATACAAAGATTAATACAGTAAATATTATTTTTCCTATGATGTTAAGAATACTTGTGTATCGCATATATTCCATTCCTTGAAATAGCCATGTTGGAAAGAGAACATACCCTATAACCATTCCAAATGTTAATAAGTAAATATTAGCATCATTACTAAACTTTGGAATTAATATTATGATTGATAAAAGTATTATAAAACTTATGATAGTTAAAATAATCTTTATAAACATCACTGAACTAAATATATCTGATACTTTTTCATCATCGTCTCTACAAATTGCTAATTCTCTAGTTGCTGATAAATTAAATCCATAATCTGTTAAATATTGAAAATAAGTTATAAGTGAAATGGCATATTGGGTTAAACCAAATTTTTCAGGACCTAGTACTAGTGTTAAGTAGGGTAGTGTAATTAAAGGTAATATGTAACTAGCAAATTGAAGTCCTGTTAATGAGACCATATTTTCAAGAATTTTTTTGTATTCTTGTCTTCTTAAAATACCTTTTATTCGGGAAAGCATATTAGTTTCTCACTTTTATAAAAAAAGAATATAATTAGTAAATTTATTCTTTTTCGAATTCATGTATATAAAATTGAATTGTTTCTTCTAATTCCTTTTTAAAATCATGTTCTGTTTCAAATCCAAATGAATTTTGAGCTTTTGTAATATCTGCTACTGAATTTTTAATATCTCCACTTTGCATAGGCATATATTTTGGATTGAAATCATAATTCATTATATCGCAAATAATTTCAAGTAATTCATTAATGGTAGTTGTTTTTCCATGAGCAACATTGTACACTCCCGTCGCATCACTAAGAGCAGCTTTGTAATTAGCATTTGCAATATTTTTTACAAATATAAAATCTCTTGTTTGGGTACCATCACCAAAAATTATGGGTTGTTTGTCATTTAACAATGCATTTATAAATTTTGGAATAACACCACTATATGCTGATTGTGCACTTTGTCTTGGTCCAAATACATTAAAATATCTTAGACATGTTGTTGGTAAATGGTATGTCTGGGTATATGTATATGAATATAATTCAAGTACTGCTTTTGAAACTGCATAAGGAGATAATGGTTTGAGGGGGAGTGTTTCAACATTAGGTAGGATTTCTGTTTCACCATATACTGCTGCTGAAGATGCAGAAATTACTTTTTTTATACCAGTATCACAAGCAGCTTTTAATACATTAAATGATCCATTAATATTTATTTCATTGGTTTCAATAGGTTTTTTAACACTTTCAGGAACACTGATTAATGCAGCTTCATGAAATACATAATCATGACCTTCGAAAATAGGTTCTAAATCTAAATTTCTTATATCTCCACAAACTAATTCTATTCTATCATGATCTAAATCTTTTAAATTTTCTACTTTTCCTGTAGACATATTGTCTATTATTGTTACTTTGGATACTCCATTATTTAGTAGTGTTTCTGTAATATGTGATCCAATAAATCCTGCTCCACCTGTAACTATACATTTCATGTCTTTCATTATTTAACCTCTTATATATTATTTCATGAACTCATACTTAAATCACATTATATCTTAATTTTAAAGTTCTATATGGTTCAGTTATATTTCCTTTCAGTAATTCTATATTTAATTCCTGATTATCTCCACGTGTTCTAGTACTACTTACATAGTATGCTGTTAAACTCTCTTCATTATTTTTCAATGTTTTATTGTACTGTGTAATTATACTTTGATTTTTTCTGATTCTCACAGTATAATTCATATCCTGATTTTCCTGATTTCTAATACCAATATTTATTTTTTCTATAGTATTCTGAGTTATATTTGTTGGAAAATCTGTAGTGTTATTATTATGGTCTAGCATATAGAATTCTGTATAGCCCTCTCCGGGATTATGAATCACCACTAAATAAATTACAGATATAATTGCTACTATGAGGATAGTAACAAGTAAACCTTTAATAACTTTATCTACTAATTTCATGATTCACCTAATTAGAATAGTTTTTACTTAATAATAATTTAATATGTATCTTTTTATATAGATAATTATATATTATAAAGATTTCTTTTTATGATTAATTTAGGAGTTTATATTAATGGATAAATTTTATGTAACAGACTGTGAAGGACCATTATCTATAAATGATAATGCCTATGAAATTTCTGATTATTTTATTCCTGAAGGTGGAACCTTCTTTAGTATATTAAGTAATTATGATGATATGCTAGTAGAATGTAATAAAGAAGGTTATCTTGCTGGAAGTACATTAAAATTAATATTGCCTTTCTTTAAGGCATATGGTTTAACTGAAAAAGATTTAATTGAATTTTCGGAAGATAATATTTTCATGATTGATGGTGCTTTTTCAATGATAAAACATGTTATGGAGATTATGCCCTGTTATATTGTAAGTACTAGTTATAATCAATATATCAAAGCATTATCTGATAAAACGGGTTTTATATATGAAAATACTTATTCAACACAACTTGAATTAGATAAATATGATTTAACTACTGAAGAACAAGATACTTTGTTGGATATTCATGATAATATATTATTTGATTCAAGTTTTGAAAACATTGATAAAATATTCAATGAAGTAATTTCTAAAATGGAAATCAATAGGCTTATAGAATCAGTAAAACCTGTTGGTGGAATAGGAAAAAGAGATGCAATACTTGATATAATTGAAAAAAATAAGTATAAACCTGAAAATCTCATGTATAGTGGAGATAGTATAACTGATAAAGAAGCATTAACTTATGCAAAAGAAAATGGTGGATTAAGTATTTCATTTAATGGAAATATTCATTCAATAAATTCAGCTTCAATTTCAATAGCATCCGATAATAATTTAATACTTGCAATTATAGCGGAAATATTTAATAATAAAGGAACTCAAGGAGTATATGATTTTATTAAAGAATATAATGACGATCCATTAGAATCAATACTTAGATTATCAACTAATAATCAAATAACTCAAAATATATTGTTAAGTAAACCCTCTATAGATGTAATAACTGAAGAAAATAAAAAGAATCTCAATGATAAAGTTAAAATTACACGCGAAAAAGTACGTGGTAAAAATATAGGAAATTTAGGATAGTTGATAAAAATGGATTTCGAAATAGAAGACACATATTGTGAAGCATTTACTGGAACTTGTGTAAGAATGATTGTTACAGCAGAAGATGATCGAACTATTGAAAAAATAGCTTACGATGCATCAGCAACTCCTGGAACAGTAATTGGAAGAACTGAATCAGGGGTAGAAAAATTCTTAACACGAGAAGAAACTCCTGATAATAGACCAGGAGTAATTATTCAGTTTTGGTATAATACAAAAGATTTAAATAAATTTGATAAAGAATTATCATTCAGAATAAGACAAGACATACTTGTAAAACCATTTGTAAAAATATTTGATGCATCAATTGACCCTTTTGACTATATAGATACAACAGAACATGTAGGTCATTGTGGGGATGGTTATGAATGGACTGAAGAAATATATGGAAGAACAATGATACGTGTACCTATATGTGTACCTGATTTCTACATAGAACAAAAATTAGGTTGTATGGAGGGAATAATGGGAGTAAATTTCTGGTATTACTGTAATACAAAAGAAGCAGTATTGGAAGCAGGATACAAAGCATTAGAAGCACTAGGGGAAGTTGAAGGAATATGCACTCCATTTGATATATGTTCTGCAGGATCTAAAGTTGAAACAAATTATCCTGAAATAGGTCCAACAACAAATCATCCATATTGTCCTTCATTAAAAGATAAAATTGGAGATGAATCTAAAGTTGAAGATGGAGTAAACTTTATACCTGAAATAGTAATTGATGCATTAAATGTTGAAGCTGCTAAAGAATCACTTAGAAAAGGAATAGAAGCTTTAAATGGAGTAGATGGTGTAATAAAAGTATCTGCTGGTAATTATGGTGGAAACTTAGGTAAATTTAAATTTAACTTAAAAGATGTTTTAGAGTAGTATTCATGAGTTAGGTAATATGAAGTTTGATATAATAGGATGGGGTGCATTAAACGTAGATAGATTATGTCAAGTTAATGAATTTGCACCTTCTGATGGTGAAACATTCATCAATTATGAAACTAAATCTTGTGGAGGATCTGCAGCAAATACAATAATTGGTATTGCAAAACTGGGTTTAAACACAGGATACATTGGAAAAGTAGGAAATGATTCTAATGGGAACATGATGTTAGATTATCTTACGGAAAACAACGTAAATACAGATCATCTTATAATTGGGAATGAGGAAACAGGCGAAGTAATTGGATTTGTAGATAATAAAGGAGATCGTAAATTATACGTAACTCCAAAAATTAATGATAAAATTTCCAATAATGAAATTGATAGAACATATATTAAAAATACTAAAATTTTACATTTAACTTCGTTTGTAGGATTAAATCCTGAAGATCCATCTATAAATACACAAATAGAATTATTAGAAGAAATATCTTCTGATATAAAAATAGCATTAGATCCTGGAATGTTATATGTAAAGAGAGGTTCTGAATTCATGACTAAACTACTAAAATATACTGATATTTTACTAATCAATGAAACAGAACTTTTAATAACAACTGGGAAAACAACTTTAAAAGAAGCAATTCAGGAAATTTATCCAAAAGTAGATATATTGGTTGTTAAAAGATCAACAAAAGGTTCTTTTATCAAAAAAGGTAATGAAGAGTATAATATAGGAATATTCAAAGTAGATACAGTAGATACAACAGGTGCTGGAGATGCATATAATGCAGGTTTCTTATATGGATTATTAAATAATTATAGTCTCGAAGAATCAGGAATCATTGGAAGTTATATTGCAGCACAATCAACAACACAGGCTGGTGCAACTGAAGCAATACCTTATATTGAGGATATTGATATTACAGAAATAATCAAAAGTCTTAAAAATTAAAAATAACAAAGTTAATTATTGTTATAAAACTAATAATGTATTATATAATATAGAATTCATAAAATTTATCAAATTTAAAGGAGAACTAAAATGTTACATGGAACAAAAGTTTTAAAAGAAGGTTTCGCTAAAATGACAAAAGGCGGAGTAATTATGGATGTAGTAAATGCAGAACAAGCAGCTATTGCTGAAGATGCAGGTGCAGTATCTGTAATGGCATTAGAAAGAGTTCCTTCTGATATAAGAAAAGCAGGTGGAGTAGCAAGAATGGCTGACCCATCAAAAGTAATTGAAATCATGGATGCAGTAGATATTCCAGTAATGGCAAAAGTAAGAATTGGTCACTTTGTAGAAGCACAAGTACTTGAATCATTAGGCGTAGATATGATTGATGAAAGTGAAGTATTAACACAAGCAGATGAAGATTTCCATATAGACAAAGAACAATTTACAATTCCATTTGTATGCGGGGCAAGAAACCTTGGTGAAGCTTTAAGAAGAGTAGATGAAGGAGCTGCAATGATTAGAACAAAAGGTGAAGCAGGTACAGGTAATGTTGTAGAAGCAGTAAGACATATGAGAGCAATTCAAGGTGCTATAAGAGAAATTCAAAATAAAACAGAAGAAGAATTATGGCAAGTAGCTCGTGAAATCAATGCACCAAGAGATTTAGTAAAATTAACCGCAGAAAAAGGAAGAATTCCTGTAGTAAATTTCTCTGCAGGTGGAATAGCAACACCAGCAGATGCAGCATTAATGATGCAATTAGGAGCAGATGGAGTATTTGTAGGATCAGGTATATTCAAATCAGAAAATCCTGAATTAGTAGCAAAAGCTGTAGTAGATGCAACTGCACACTATGATGATGCTGATTTAATAGCAGAAGTTTCAACAGATCTTGGAGCAGCAATGCCAGGATTAGATATTAATGAAATTCCTGAAGAAGAAAGATTACAAAACAGAGGAAATTACATATAACTCCTCTCCAAACTTCTTCTTTTCACCCACACTTTTTTCTAACTATTTTTATTTATATAAGTTTATACATAGTAATTATAAAATCCTTGGTGAATTTATGGATTCAAATAAACAATATCCAATTAGGACTTCAAAAAAACTTAAAGAAATCAAAAACTCACTTCCTGATAATATAACTATAGGTAAATTGGTAAATGAATTATTAAGTGAAGGAAATTATATTTTAGTGATTATTTTAATAGCTCCTTTTTTATTTCCAATATCTTTTCCAGGAAGTAGTACTCCTTTTGGAATAATGATTATTTTATTAGAATTCGCAAATTTATCTGGTAAAGCAGTGTATTTACCTAAAAAGGCTTCAAATTATGTTTTAGATGCATCAACGGTAGAAAAATTATTCAATATTTTAATGAAATTTTTAAAATATATTGAGAAAATATCAAAACCTAGAGGAAATTTAGTATCTAATATGTATCTTCTTAAAATTAATTCGATTTTGATAATTTTATTATCTGTTGTGTTATTTTTACCGTTACCAATACCACTTACAGATTTTATTCCTGCAATAGCTATATTAGTATTATCAATAAGTAATTTAGAAAAGGATTCTTATCTCATGATATTAGGTTATTTATGTGTAATAGGTACTTTTATTTATTTTGCATCAGTAGGGTATGTTGGTGTAGAAACAATAAAATTAGTGTTACATAATTTTGGAATTTATTTAATTTAAATTATTAAAAAAAAGGATGTTTATTAAGAAGAATTAATTTCTTCTTTTACCTTTTGGAAGAGGAGCTATTTTTTTCTCATTATTTGCATCAGTTCTGTTAATTTCATTTAATCTAGCTTTCCATCCGCTTCTTTTCATATTTTCTGAGTTGAAACTAACTTTTTTAGCAGATTCTTTTTCTTTTCGAATATGTGGGACCTTTTCGTTTTCCTGTATTACTGTTATTGAAGGAATTTCTTCTTTTTTCATATTATTTTGTCGATTTATATTCATATCAAAATAATTTTTTTGGGGTTTTTTAGCAACTGGTTTATTAACTTGATCGGGTACAATATCTTCATCATGACTAATTATGATATCTTCACGGTCAATTATAATATCATCTGTAGATTCTTTTAATATAATTTCTTCATGTTCTGGTTTATTTTTTTTCATTATGTTAAATTTATCTGTGAAATTTGTTTTACTAGTTTCTTCATTTGTGTATATATTGTTTTTAGGTATAGGTTTGGTTATTTTTGCTTCTTTTGGATGGAATGTTCTTTTAATCGTATTTTTCAGCATTGAAAATGAGTTTTTCACATTTTCTGATATTTCATTGTTTGCTTCATGAGTATATTCTTTAGCGTTATTTATTATATTTTCTTGAATAACTTCTCTTCTTCTTAGATTCTTCTCATTTAAGTCGTTAATTTCTATAGCAACATCATTGAATGGTGTTGATGTATTTTTGATATATTCATTTAACCATGGAACTAATGGGTATTCTGCTATTCTATTAATATCAATCCATGCAAATTCTTCGTATCTAGTTGAAAGAATTAAATCTCCATTTAGAATAGTTCCTTCCATGATAACATATAAATCTTTCATATTTCTAGTTACATGGCTGGAAATACCTATTATTTTTCCAGGATATACAGAGTATCCGATTTCTTTTTGGATATTATGCACAACAGTTTCATCAAAACTTTGTTCTTCTGTTAGTGGGGCACCAGGCAAGTCCCATCTCGGCTTATTATCCATACGTTTTTGTTTAATGAGTAGTATTTTTCCATGTTCACTACTTACAATGGTTTTAACATACATGTTAAATGTTTTCATATTTTAAACATCCTATTTCATTTAACTTTCTTTGGTTTTTTTATTTTTTAATTTTCTATAGTATTTATAAATTATGTTGAAACTTAGTTTTATTTGTTTAGTATTTAATTTATTTTTTTAAAAAAAGATTAAAGGGGGTTATTAAACAGAAGTTGAGTTGGTAATATTTTGTGTTTGAACGTTAGTTTCTCCATAATATGATTTTTCTAAGTTTAAATCATGTAATTTTTTATTTAAATCGGGATTTTGTTCTAGTAAAGTTTTTATATCGGAGTATACTTTGGTTAATTCGTTGTTAATATCAGCTGATTGTGTATTTGCATTATTGATTGCTGTTTGAGCATCTTCTGCACTTTTTTCTCCTTTAACATATTGTGATAGTGCATTTAATGTGGTCACTGTATTATTTAAATTTTTAGATTCTAGTTCTATTCTTTTTGTTTGTAAATCAATATATTTGTGTTCTGTCTCATTACTTGTTGAAACTCCTGATTCATTGAGTCTTAATAATTCTTCAGAGTATTTTGGAGTTATGTCATTGTTTATTGTACTTATTAATACATCTGCATCAGTAGTGTTTTGTGTATTGATTCCATTTACTGTATTTATGATTTCTGTTTCAATTGAACTTGCATTTTGAATTGTTTCATTAAAATGTTCAGATAGTAAAGTATTTTGGTATGATTCATATTGTGGAATTCCTAAGAGAAGTACTATAGCAATTACTACTAATATACCAATAACTTTTTTATTCATTTTATCACCTGGATGTTTCTAGTTTATTATTATGTTCTTCTTATAATAATTAATTATAGTATTTTTGTTTTATGTTCAGTTTTATTTTTATTTTTTTATCTTTTTACTAAAGTTTTATTATTTCATAAATTAATAATAATATATAGAATTATAACTACATTTAGTATGTTATGTAAGGGATTCAATTTTTAATAGAATATTATTATTTTTAATAGTATTATACTCATTAAAAAAATAGTATCATATGGTGTCATTAATGGATAATACACAAGACAATGCGAGACTAGAAATTTCAGAGCAACATAAAAATTTGATACAACAAGTATTTGAACTAGAATTGAGTGGACATAAAGATGCAAGAGAATTGTATCGTGATGAAATAGCAGGATTTTTAATAAAAACAGATGATGGTTCTTATACATTATCTTCTGGGAAAAGGGATAATGAATCAGAAACATTGCATAGTACTTATGGGGCACGTACTGAAGCATTTGAAAAATTTGCAATACCTTCTAAATTAATAGAAAAATCTGAAATTACTGATGTTATAAAGATATTGGATATTTGCAGTGGTATTGGGTATAATGTGTCAGCAGTACTTGATTATTTAAAAGATAGTAATGTTAAAATAGAAATTGATATGATAGAATCATCTTTAGAAACATTAGCAACTACATTATTTATACCAGATATATGTGAATCTCATGGATATATTAAAAAAGTAATAGAATCTTATTTGATAGATGAAGGGTATCTTCAATTTAATAAAGTGTTAAGTAATATTCCTTCTAATATCACTATAAATATTCATGTATGTGATGCTAGGGATTTTTTAAAAGAAAATAGTAGTAAAGAGTATGATGCAGTATTTTTGGATCCGTTCAGTCCTTCTAAGTGCCCTGAATTATATTCTGTTGATTTTTTCACTAAATTAAAGGAATATTTAACACCTTCAGCATTAATTTTAACATATACTGCAGCAAGTCCTGTTAGAAATGCAATGGTTTATGCAGGTTTGTATGTTGGAGAAGGACCACGTTTTCATAGGAGTGGTGGAACAATTGCATCTAGAACTCCTGATTTAATTGAAACTAAGTTGTCTTTCTCAGATGAAAAAGTAATAGCACTTAGTGATGTGGGTGTTCCATATATGGATCCTGATTTGGCTGATGATTATGATACAATTATTGAAAGAAGACAAAATATTAGGGGTAAAATAAGAGGGGTGTCTGTATTTCCATCATCTAATAAACTTCCTCGTTATTTGGGAGTAGATCCTGAAAAAATTGATGATAAAGTTCTTCTTGAAAAATTAAATGGGTATGTTCGAAAAATGGGATTTGAATCTATCATGGATTCTAGGATATTAGCTATTTTGGATATAGATAAAACCTTAACTAGTAGAGATCAGATTATTTTATTAGAAAATAGACTTAAAGAAATTTTAGAATAAAAAAATAATAAAAAATAATTAAGTTATGTGTTGTAATGACTGAATTTATTTCTATTTTTCTTTGATCTTTTGATATTTATTGCACTAATATCTCCTACTACATAAATATTAATAGTCCACATTGGATCGTATTCTGATGAGTATATTCCCATTATTTCTTCTAAATATATTGTTAATTCTTTTTTTAATTTTTCTTCAGTGTATAATGCACTATATGAATCAAAATGTATATTAACTTTAAATGTGTCCTTGTATGTAATTTTATGGCGTATTTTTCGTAATATTGTCGATGTAATATAATTTATATTGTTTAAAACGCAGTATACTGGTATTAGTTCTATATTATTGTTAATTGTTCTATCATATTCTATTTCTTTAATTAATTCTTCTGGATTTTGATATTCTAGGAAGTAGATACATGGATTTTCAGATCCTTTGAGGAAATAAGAATATTCTTTTTCGTTCATATTTTTTTCAAATTCATATATTCTATTATCTAATTCTTTAGAATTTGTTACTTCTGTGAATTTTATTAATAATTCTGGATGTGTTGTTTTTCGGAACATAGTTGTACTCCTTATTTCTATTTTGATAATTTATAAATTTTTTATAAATTTTCAATTATTATTATACAATTTAAAGTATATAAAGATTATCTTTAAAAAATTTATATTATATAAGAATCATAATTAATTTCATGGAATCAAAAGGAACAATCAATTTAGAATTTTTAATAGTTTTTTTTATATTTTTATTTCTGTCAACAATGGTCATTTCAATATCTATAGAAGAACTAACTATCATTGAAGAAACACAAAATAGAAAGGATGCTCGAATAGTTTCTAATGATTTAAGTGGAATACTCAATGAGGTTAATATACAAAATGAAGGTTATTCGAGAAGTTATACCTTACCTAGTAAAATTAATCAGGAAACATATATAGTTAAAATAAATCACTCTGGAGTTTATATCAATAGTCACTATCAAATAACATATTCTAAAATAATTCCATCAAATAAATTAGCTTCAAAAAATTTCATATTAATTCCAGGAAATACATATAAAATTATTAATAATAATGAAAGTATAGATATAATACAGTTAAATTAAAAATCTTTTTAAAAATTAATATAAGTATAATTAAATTATCATGAATAATAAAGGACAACTCTCAGTAGAATATATATTAATGTTAAGTATAATAATAATTATTTTAATTTCATCAATAAGCATGATATCTGATGAATTTGAAAAAAATACAATTTTAACAGCTGCACAATTTGGAGCTCAAAATGGAATAGATAAAAATGGATATGCAATGTATTATAATGATACATTTAATCATTATCAAAATGATTATCCTAAACTATTAACTTCTACTGAAATAAAACTAATAAAAATAGAGTTATATGAAAATAATACAACACTTGAGTTGCAAGTATATGCACACAGTAATGCACTATCTGCTCCAGAAAAAAATATAGTGGGGGCACGAATTAACTATTATATTAGAAAAAGTGTATCTGAAACATTCAATTCAACACCCTGTAATATTTTCTATGATCCTACAAAATCAAATAAATATGTAATTAAAACAAAATCAGTTATATGGTTGTGATATTTAAAAAAAGATTAGAGTTAAATAATAACTCCTTTAGCAAAAAAAGCAACTAATATTCCAATAATACCAAAAATTAATCCAATAATCCATATAATATGAACTACTTCTGCTTCTTTCATTGGTTTTTTTAGAATAGAACGAATTAATGAATTAAAACCACCTGGAGGTGCTACTAATACTCCATTTTCTTTAACTTGGGTAGGTTTAAATTTATGACGTTCCATTACACCAGCACTTCTAAATTTAAGAAGACCGTCAATAATATTGGGAATAAGAACAATAAATGCTATAATTTTAACTCTACCTATAAAAGCAATAATTGCAATACAAGCACCTATAATTAAAGTTCCAACGTCTCCTGGAAATACATTTGCAGGGTATTTATTATAAAATAAAAATGCTAGTAATGCTCCGAGCATTGAAAATGAAATTATAGCAACATCATACTTATTCATGATAATACAAGATAGTGTAAGAGAAGTTAATGCAATAACACCAAGCCCTGTTTCAATACCATTAAGGCCTGCTAACATATTAGTTAAATTAGAAGCTATTGAAACTGCAATAGGAATACTTAACATGTAAAAAATACTCATATTTGGTGGAGTAACCCACATTATTGGAAGACCTGCAATCCAAAGTAATATTAATTTCTCTTTTGAAGATAATATTATCAAATCATCAACTATTCCTATAATTCCAGTTAATAATATGACAATAAGTGTAATTGTTAATTGGGATTGCCATGAAGGATATAGATAAACTCCCACCATGATTGAAATAGCAAAACCAAATAAAATCCCAATTCCACCCATTTCTGCAACTTCAGGTTTTGTTAACTTATGAATATCTCTCCCTACAATATCTGCTTTTTTTAATCTTTTGATTAAAGTAGGCATAATTGCAAATGTAATTAAAAATGCTATTAATCCACATCCACTTGATGTTAATAGGAGTTGTGGTATATTCAATTAATACACTCCTTCATTTTTTTCTTTATTAATTAATTCTCGTTCTTTCTGTAAAATATAATAAATAGTTCTAACAGGGATATTTAACATGGATGATATTATCTTCACAGAAGTACCCTTATTCTTCAAATCAACAATTTCTTCTTTAAGTTCTTTAGAATATTTTGATTTAGGGCCTTGTTTTAATTTCTTATTTTTAAGATAATAAACAGTTTTTCTATTAATATTTAGACGATTTGCAATATTTTTAGGAGTTAAACCAGAATCTATCATTTTATTAATTTCTTCTTTTAAATTTTCATCATACTTTTGAGGACGTCCTCTGTGTTCAATAATTGATATCTGAATACCTAATTCATTTAAAGCATCAATATATGTTTCAGAAGTTCGTTCATATAAACTCTGAGGACATTCAATTTCTTCAAGATCAGGATTATCGTCAAGTAATTCAATAATTAATCTTGAGGATAATGGTTTATTCACATGTATTTTGGAACTCATAGCTATCATCCTTTCAATATTATTTATTTATTATTTCTAAGAATTTTTTAGCTTTATTGGTTGATGGTTTTTCTATTTTACGTAAATTTGATTTTTCTTTTGCAGCTTCTTCTTTATCTACGTAAAGTAAATCTGCAGCTTTGTTTAAAGATATATTTGATTTTTTATGTAATGCAATAGCACCATATGCTGCGTGATTTGATTTTAAATGTAATTTTTTACGTTTTGTTTCAAGTTCTAACTTGTATTGAATTGTTTCTTTCATATTTGGAATGACTTCAATATTTTCACCATTATCTTGAAGTAATTTAACAACATCTTTTGAAAAAATATTATTAAATACTTTTATTTGATTAGAATCTAATGTTGGTCTTAGATTAGGGAATGGTCCTGAATAATTATTACGTCTGTTCTCTGAAGTGGTGAGATAATATTTGAATATATCCCATAATATTAATGTGTTTGATGTTTCAATATAGAAGTGTTTTTTAAGATCTTCTTGTTTTTCAAGATCTTCTTTTAATTCACGTTCAATTTCTCTATTTTTATTCATTAAATTAGCTTTTTTTAGTTTAACATATTTTAATTCTTCTTCTAATTCGATACGTTCTTCTGCTTCTCTAGCAAGTTTACATGCGTCTTGTCTTGCTTCTTCTGTTAATTTATTATATGTATTTATTTTTTCCATATTTTGTATGTGTTGTGGTATAATTTCATCAATTTTTTGGTTCACAATATTTTCAGAGTATTGTAAATAAGCTATTGCTAGGGCATTTTGAACATATTTATCATTTATTAGTGAAGGTTTTTTATGGTGAAATTGAAGTAATTCAATACGTACATTAGGACCATATCGTTTACGAAGTTCTAATTCATAATTTGATTCATCAGCATAATCAATATTTACTTTTTTACTAATCCATTTTCCGGTTTTCTCTTCTTTAATTTTTGCAATCACAGTTATACTTTTTACACGTCCTCTTTTTTCTTGACGCATAGTTTTAATTATCTTACGATATGCTTCTAAACTATAATTAGTTAATTGTGATCGTTTAAGAAGATATTCGCCACCTAATGGTAAATATTTAATCAGTTCCAGTCTGCAAATTCCACTTTTATTTGCAGTAAATTTGAATTCATGGCATCCACATGTACATTCACAATTTGTTTTTTTGATATCATTTTCTGTTAAAATATCTTCGATAGTATTTTGTTTGTATTTTTGACCACATTTTTCACATGTGATTTCAGCATATTCTTCTAAGTGACCTATTGCTATTTTATGGGATGAAATAGCAGATTTTACTTGATCAAGAATGTTTTTCTTATTTGATGCTTTGATACGAAAGTATTGTGCATGTCGTGATTGATCATATACATCATCGGGAATAATTTCAGGGTTATTTGAATTATTTCCTTTTCCATATCTTTTCAAAGCACTATATGGTGAGGTAAAACCTCTTATTTCCATTTTATTTCGAAGATTTTGTAGTTCATAGAGGTTATTTTTCAAATAACCATATATTTCTATGAAACTATCGAAATCTTCTATACCTTCGGCAATAATAGGTTTTCTTTGTATTCTTTTAAGAAACTTCTCGCTTTGTGTCACTAAGAGTTCGCTCATTTTATATGTTCACCAACATTTCCTTCAGTAGTTAAAAGTTCCATACTGTCTGTAGCAAGTAACATACCATTTGATTCTACACCGAATAATTTGGCTGGTTCAAGATTTGCAACAACTATTACTTTTCTATCTATGAGTTCTTCAGGATTATATCTTTTCGCAAGTCCTGCAACTACTTGTCTTATTTCGTCTCCTAAATCGACTTGTAATTTAAGTAGGTTTTTAGATCCATCAATTCTTTCAGCTTCTTTTATTTGTCCAACAACTAATTGTACTTTTCCAAATTCATCTATACTAATTAAATCACTCATATTTTCATCTTCATTATTATTTTCTGTGTTTTCAAGGGAATATAATTTATTTTTTTGCTCTTCTATTATTTTATCTTCAATTTTATTAAATAATGGTTTAGCTTTTTTAATTTCATGTCCTGCTTCTAAGAATTCTTTTGATTCAGTCCATGTTACTTTTGGTTCTCTATTTTCAAATTTCATAAATCCTTCAATATCTTCAACAGGCATACCTAAAATATCTCTTATTTTTTGTGCTGATTCAGGGATGTAAGGTGTTAATAATATTGCTAATTTATAAACTAATTGATTGGATAGATAAATGCATGTTTTTGCACTTTCAGAATCTTCTTTCATAGCTTTCCATGGTTTTTTATCATTGAAGTACTTATTTGCTTCTTTAGTTAAAGCCATTATTTCTACTAATCCATCTCTGAATTTAAAATTTTCAATACAATCTGCTACTTTATCTGGTAATTCTTTGATTTTATTTTCAAATTCTTTATCTATTTCATCATAACTTCCAGGTTCAGGTAGTTTACCTTCGAAAAATTTATTTGTAAATGTAAATGTTCTATGGATAAAATTTCCAAGATTATCTGTTAATTCATTATTAATTCTTCTTTGGAAGTCATCCCATGAGAAATCAGTATCTCTATTTAAAGGTGCATTGATAACCATGTAATATCTTAATAAATCACTATCAAATTGGTCAAGGAATTCTTTTACCCAAATAACCCATCCTTTACTTGTTGACATTTTACGTCCTTCAAGAGATAAGTATCCTCCACCTACTACAGAGTAAGGTAGGTTCCATTCATGACCTAGGAGCATACTTGGCCAAAAAATTGTGTGGTGATAAATAATATCTTTTCCAATGAAGTGCACGGTTTTATCATCCCAGTATTCTTTCCAGTTGAGTCCATGTTTTTTAGCCCATGTTGCAGCGGAAGATTGATAACCTATAAATGCTTCTGCCCATACATATAATACTTTGTCTGTAACTCCTTCTAGGGGAACTGGAATTCCCCAATTCATGTCACGGGTCATAATCCAATCTTTAAGGCCATCATTTAACCATTCTTTAGCAAAGTTTTTAACATTTTTAGGTAAATTTTCGTTATTATTAATCCATTGAGTTAATGGTTCTTCAAATTCATGTAATTTAAAGTAATATTGTTTTGATTGTTGTACGTGTGGAGTTCCATCACATATTAAGCAATGGGGTTCTTTAAGGTCAGTAGGATTCAGATGTCTTCCACATACTTCACATTGATCTCCTCTAGCTTCACTTTCGCAATGTGGACAGATTCCTTCCACATATCTATCTGGTAAGCTACGTTTACAAGTATCACAGTATAATTGGTCAATGATTTTTTCATAAATATATCCTTTATTATAAAGGTCTTTGAAGAAATCTTGTGCCATTTCATAATGTAATTCATCCGTTGTTCTTCTAAAGCTATCTAATGAAATATTACATGCCTTAAGATCATTTCCAATTAATTCGTGATAAACATCAGTAATATCTTTAGGACTTTTATTTTCTTGTTCAGCTCTCACTGCAATAGGAGTTCCATGTTCATCAGTAGAACATACCATTACAGTATCCACTCCATTCATTCTATTATATCTAGCATATATATCTGCTGGAATGTATGTGGAACGTAGGTGTCCTAGATGGCAAGGACCGTTTGCATAAGGTAATGCACATGATATAAATAATTTACTCATTTTTTTATTCTCCATACTTATTTTTCATATTAGTTTTAATAATGCTGATATTCCACAATTTCTTACTTATATTGTCTATCTATTATTAAATTCAACATGGGATGTTGATTATTATTACTTGAACTACATGATTTGTTTAATAAAAGATAATTAATATTTATTTATGATATTACTCATTTATTTATTTTTCTTGATGATTTTTTTCATCATGTTTCTTAAAATAATATAAATTATTACTATGATGCATGATAGATAGTATACTATCATGATAAAAAATTCCTTTATAAATCCATTTAGTAATGATGCTAAAGAAATTGTAAGTAATCTTGGACAAATTGAAAATTTAGATAAAGAAAATGAAACTCTTATTACAATCATAAATTATACAAGAGGACAACTATTTGGTCATGAAATGAATTTGCCAAAAACATTAAAACAATTGGCAGAAAAGAAATTTGAATGGTTTTTATCCAAAAAATCAGATAAATTCAATGATAAAGAATATGAATACTTATTTAATCCAGAAATATATGAATATGATATTGTTTCTTTTTATTTATTATGTCAAGCAGTTGCAATAGGTTTTGGTCCAGATAGTCGTGAAGCTAAACAAGTTGTTGAATTAGAAAGGGATTTAATTGATCAACGATTAGAAAGACTCAAAGCAGAACCTAATGATTTTCAATCTAATTTTCTTAGAACCACATTAAATCAATTAATTGATACTAATAATATTTATTGGACTGATTTAAAAGATGTAATAGAAATGGGTGAATTTGATTTAAATAATCTTCTTCTTTCTCAAGGAAGATTAATAATTGAATATGAAGATTTTATTGAAGAATATGGTGATTTAATTCAACATAGGGATCCCCGGTCTATGTATGAAGTAACAGGTGGGCTTGATTTTAAATCTAAATTATTAAAAAGTATAATAATGTTACATACTAAACAATATATCCAAACAGTAGCCAAAATGGCTGAAAGGATGGTTGAACCAAATCCATTAATGGATAATTTGGCAAAAAATCTAAAAAAAATCCAAGAAAAAGCCCAAGAACAAAAATATGGTTCAAGAGGAAAAAGTACATTTAATGATAATCAACCTGTGTCCTATGAAATAGAAGCATTTCCTCCATGTGTTAGAAAATGTATGCAGGGAATTAAAAGTGGAGGGCGTAACGATGCTATAGTATTATTTTTAACACCATTCATATCATATGCACGTTTGTATCCTGGAATATTTTCTGAGGATAAAAATATGAAAATATCTGAAGTAGATCATTCTTTGGATATAACATTAAATGAGGTAATCCCTATGATATATGATGCAGCAGAAGCCTGTAGTCCTCCATTATTTAAGGATCAACCTCAAGAAAAAATAAATATAAATTCAAAGTTAGGTTTTGGGATGCATTCTGATTTAAAAATAGACCATGAAGGTGAAACGCAGTGGTACACACCAATGAGTTGTGAAAAAATTAAATTACACATGTCTAATTTATGTACACCAAATGTGGATTGTAAAAAAATAGGAAATCCTCTAACTTACTACAATCGTAAACGAAAACTAATGAAACGAAATAATAAACATAATAGCTCACAGCAGGTGAATAATAATGGAAATTAAACTACAACCTGCAACAAATTATGAACGTAAAAGATTCTATAAAGAAGAATGGAATGTGAAACAGGTTCCTGATTTTATAATAGATTCATTAACAAGTAGAGAATTTGGATTTGATCATTATGGGCAAGGACCTAATGATAGGTATAAAATATTTCCAGATGCTTTGAGATTAAAACGATTTATGAAAGTAAAACAACCATTTGCAGCATACTGTTCTGTTGCTTTTTATGATAAACCAAAACAAAGAAAAGGATGGAAACAATCTGAATTAGTATTTGATGTTGATGCAAAAGATGTGCCTATAAGAACATGTGATTGTAAAGAAGGAGAAGTATGTGATAAATGTCTAAACCAGGCAAAAGATATAGTTTTAATGATAAAAGATGTGCTTAAAGAAGATTTAGGTTTAAAAAATATAAATATGATTTATTCTGGAAGAGGATATCATGTAAGGGTTCTTGATGAATCTGTAATGACATCTTCCAGTGATCTTAGAGGTCAAATAGTTCAATATGTAATTGGTGCAAAAGAACCCGATTTATCTAATTCAATGGGATTTACTAATTTACAACACTTCATAATACCTTATGGATATTCTAAAAATTTCACAAAATGGTCAAAATACACAATATTACATTTAAATGAAAAATCAAAATTAGATAATGTTAATGTAAAATTATTAAAAGATACTTTGAAATTTAGATATTTCTTAGAAGATGATCAATGGGGAATGTTTAGGGGAAATATTGGTCCTATACGTTTTAATAAATTAATAAGTGCAGTTGCAAGAACAAATATGTCAATTACAGATACTAAGGTTTCAATAGATTTAAAACGTATTCTAAGATTACCTTCAACATTACATTCAAAAGTAAGTATGAAATCAACCTTAATTAAAAATATTGAAACATTTGATCCATTTGATGATGCAGTTCCTCAATTTGTATATGAACGTAAAGATTAACGTTCTAATTTGAAGTTAGGATATAAGTGCATGTAAATATTAGATAAATCTTCAGTGTTTTCACTTTTAATATATTCTGTAACTTCTTCGAAGAAATATTTATTTAATATTTCTTCTTTTATATTTTTTCCAAGTTTTAATATACTCATATTTTCTTTTTTAAATATGTTTGTAATCATGTCTTGAACTGTAATATATTTGCGGTTAGTTAATGAAATCCATTTATTATTATGAATATAAGCATTAGGGTACTTATTCTTGAAATTAATACTATTATTAGCATCTTGAACTAATGGGCCATGATGTATTTTAACATTAGATAATTTATCTACTTCATATTCTAGAAGAATATGTGCTACATTATCGGAACTAATATAATATCCCTTTTCAAGTAATCGGAAATCATACATTTTTGAAACTTTTTCTAATGATTTCATGGTTTTATTTACTTGAGGATAAATAACATCTGTAGGTAATTTTGGAACATTAAATGATAATACATAACATTTCGTCTGTCTTTTATTAAATTCATGGATTATTTCATCAACACTTGTTTTAACATGTTTATCTTCAAAATAATCTTCACTTGGATTTTTAAGATAATTTCTTGAAGCTACTATGAATTCAGAGAATTTTTGCATAGATAATGCTGCTGCTACATTTCTATTTTTATCCACGGGGTCAATCACGATTAAAGGATCTTTATAATTAGAGCAAGTACCATACTCTTCTAAATCTATTTCAAATTTGTTATGCCAGTTATTTGCAGCATTAGTTATAACATTTTCAAATGTATGGTACTCTAGAATTAATAATTCACAAAGATATCCAGAAAATCCACTAACTTTATAATTTGCACCATATGTATTTATTGATGACATAAATTTCTTAAGAAGTAGTACTTGATCTGCCTCTTCATCAGTTAAATGACTTTGAACATAATCTGTATGGAGTATAGTTCTATCTACTGCGGATTTAAGTTCATTAGCATCTTTAATATTATAACAAGGTACAAAATCAACTTCAAATCCATCAATTAAACCTGTAATATAGGGGTGTGAAGCATATCTTTTTTCAGATTCTCCACCTACAACGTTAATACAGTATTGTCCAAATTCTAATCCATATTCTTTAAGTTCTTCTTCGGAATAATCTAAGGGAAATGTCATAAAGATATCAAAGTCTGCTTTATCAATAAGTGATGTTTTCTTAGCCATAGATCCTACAAGTCTACAATCTATTGTTACATTTTTTTCTTTAGCATAATCTAGGATAATATTTCGAAGTTTATCTGAAAAACTAAGTAATACTTTTCGTTCTTCTTCGGATGGTTTTATGGAATTTAATATTTGATTATATATAATATCACCTTGCATATTATTGAAATTAGTTTTTAAAATAATGTTTATAAAAAAAGTAGAAATAAGAAAATATTATATTTTCTTAGCACTTACGATTGTAATAGGATTCAATGCTTTCATCATTACTCCACGTTCAAGTACAGTTCCTCGTGATACATTTATAGTAACAACTTCTGGTTCTGCACCTAATTCTTTTAACATATGGACACTATCTGTAGCAGTTTCTAATACAATTGAAGTGATGATGATACGTCCTCCGACAGGTAGTTTAAGATATCCTGTTTCAATAATGTTATCTAGATTACCGCCACTTCCTCCAATCATGAGTTTGGTGAAGTCTTCAATTTCATCAAGTGCTTTTAATCCTTCTTCTTCAATCAATTCTACTTTGTTTTGAAGTCCAAATTTTTCAAGATTTTGACGTGTTGTAGTAATAGCATCAGGATTCATGTCAATACTATATACTTTTTTGGCACGTTTTGCAAATTCGAGAGTTAAACCACCAGTTCCACATCCAACATCAACAACAACATCTTCATCAGTTAATCTAACTTTACTAATTACTAATGCGCGTATTTCTTCTTTTGTAGGTCCTGGAACTTTTTTTGTTTTCATGAATTCATCATCAGGTGTTATTTCGAAATACATATAAAGTCTCCTAAATTATTATCTTGTTATATAATGCTATTGTTTCCATTTATTAAATAAATTATTATCAATATTTAATATGTCTAAAATTTTTCCTAATATAAAATTGATTTGTTCATCAATATTTTGTGGTTTATGATAGAATCCGGGCATTGCAGGTAAGATAATTCCACCTTCTTTACTTATTGTTAACATGTTTTCTAGGTGGATTGTTCTAAGTGGTGTTTCTCGTGGTACTATTATAAGTGTTCTTCTTTCTTTTAATGTTACATCAGCAACCCTTGTTATTGAATTGTCTGCATAACCATTACTGATTGCAGATAATGTTTTCATACTTGTTGGTATTATGATTGTAGCATCAAATTTGAATGAACCACTGTTTATTATAGCATTGAGATCTTTTTCTTCATAATTAAAATTAGCTATAGATTTGACGTTATCTACTGTGTATTCTGTTTCATATTCAATTATATCTTTAGCTATAGTTGATATCACGAGATGAGTTTCAATTCTTTCTTTTTTTAATTCTTCAAGTAATCTAATTCCATAAATTACTCCACTAGCTCCAGTTATACAAACAACAATCTTCATTTTCATCACTTATAAATTAAATTCTGCTTCTGTTTTATAAATAGGACCATTTGGCGTGAGTTGACTTGATTTAAGACAAATTTTACTTACTTCCATTTTACCATGATAATTATATTGAATATTATTTAATGTTTCTGTTAATTTAGTAATATTTTTAATCTCTTTCACACGTCCTATTGTTATGTGAGGAATAATATTTCGTTCTTTTTTAAATCCTATTTTGTTAAATGAGTCATCTAATTCTTTTATAATATTGATTGTATTTTTATTTTTATCTTTAGCTCCGGTCCATATAACTTTAGGATGTGTAATATTAGGAAATGTTCCTATTTTAGCTAATTTTAATGTATATGGATTATAATGAGGTGTTGTTTGGTTAATAAGGTTAGTTATTTGTTTTTGTTTTCTTTCATTAATATCTCCAAAGAATTTAAGTGTTAAGTGTAAATTTTCATTTTCAACATATTTGATTTGGGCACTTTCTGATTCTTGGAGTATTTGCTGTGTTTTATTAATATTTGTTTTTAAATAGTCATTTAATTCAATAGCTAAAAAGGCACGCATAAATACATCTCCCTTATAAATTCAAAAATAAAAAAAAAGGTTGACAGAGTTAATCTATCAATAAAAAAAGAGGTTGTTTTAAAAATTATTTTTCAATAATTTGCTCTTCAATTGCCATTCCAAAATGTCTTGCACCTTCACTGAAGTATGCAAGAAGTTTATCTCCAACAGCTAATTTTGCTACAGAAATAGGTTCACCCTTATCAGTTACAAGTCTGATGGTTTCAGCATTTTGTACTAATGTTCTTATTTTTACTCCTTCATATTCTGCTTCAATGAGTAATAATGGACGTTTTTCTATTTTCACACGGCCGACTATTGCTGTTGTAGCTTCACCTTTAGCATTCACTGTAAGAACTTCATCACCAGCTTCTAATTCAGAAAGATATCTAGTTTTGTTTCCTGGTGTCATTACATATGCTTGTACAGGACCTGCATTTACTCTAAATGGTCTTGCAGCAACATATTCACTTTCTATGCTTTCACTATGTACGAGGAATAATCCTGTTGCAAATGATCCAATAAGTATGCCTTCTCCAATGTTCATCATTGAACAAGTATCGACACATGCTCGGTCACCAATACCTACTGGTTCTACTTTTGTGACAGTAGCTATTTTCAAATCAAAGGTTTCTTTTGATGTTTTTTCAATTAGTTCGCCTAATTTTCTTATTTCTTTTCCATCATTTGAAGAAAGAAGTACTCCATCAGAACCATGTTCCATAGTTTCAAGAGCTAGTTTTGCTTCTTCATATGTTGCTACATCAACCATTATCTTAGAGTTACGGTTTTGAAGGCTAGCGATAATATTTTCAAGAGGAATAACTTTCCAATTTTTACCTTTTAATATAACATAGTCTGCAACAGTTCCTAATTTAGAAACTAATTCTTCATCAGATTTGTTATTAATTTCTACATATGCAGCTACTTCTTTACCTTTTGCTTGTGCTTTTCTAACATCTGCTACAGTTACTTTTTCATTAATTCCAAGTAATGTTATTGCAGAATCATCTTTGTCAGAAATTATGGAAACATTACCTAATTCTTTGATAGTATCTGCATTATCAAAATCCATAATATATTCAAATCCTGATTCTAATGCATGTACTATAGCATCTTTACGATCATTCCATGTACCATTTGGTCTTATCCATGCAAATTTCATATTGTTACTTCCCTTATTGTTTTAATATTTCTAGTGCTTCATCAGGACTTGCTTTGTTATGAATTACTTCAACAAGTGCTCTTGTCATTTTTTCAGGGTCTTTTGCTTGGAATACATTTCTACCGAAAGCTACTCCTGCTCCACCAACACTTATAGCATCATATACCATTTCAAATAATTGTCTTTCGGTTTCAATTTTAGGACCACCTGCAATTATAACTGGTACTGGACATCCATCTACCACTTCTTTGAATGTATCAGGATCTCCTGTGTAATTTGTTTTCACAATATCTGCACCTAGTTCTGCACCTACACGTGCGGATAATTTAACTACTTCAGGGTCATGTTCATTTTCAATTTTTGGACCTCTTGGGTACATCATTGCAAGTAAAGGTATTCCCCATTCATCACATTCTTCTGCTATCATACCAGTTGTTTGTAACATTTCAGGTTCTTTTTCTGAACCTACATTTACATGTACGCTTACAGCATCTGCACCAAGTTGTAATGCTTTTTTAACACTTGTAACTTGTACTTTGTGGTATGGATCAATACCTACATCTGTACTTGCAGATAAGTGTACTATTAATCCGATATCGCTACCGTATCCTCTGTGCCCATTGGTTACCATACCTTTATGCATTAAAACTGCATTTGCTCCACCATTTGCTACTGCATCAATTGTTTTTGTCATGTTTATAAGTCCAGGAATAGGTCCTCCTGAGATTCCATGATCCATAGGTGCAATAATACATTTTCCTGTTTTACGGTTAATGATTCGTTCTAATCTAATTTTCTTTCCAATCATGTTATTCCTCTTTTTATTAATTTCATAGTCTTTGATGACAAGTTTTTATATTGAAAAATTTATTTTTTTTTATTTATGTTTTATTATTTGCATTTTGTTCTTTAAACACTTTGTTAATTTTATAATTGTTTCAATTCTATTTTTTCTAATGTTTATTAGTGTAACTTTTTAATTTACTTAGAACTTGACTTTTTGATAGTAGTTTTAAGTTCATTGGGTATTATTTCTTGTGATGATGAGGATAAATATCCTTTATTTGATGATATTTTTTCAGTTGAAATCGATGAATTAATAAAATCCATTAATCCTCTATTTCTAATTAGTGTAACTCTTGGTTTAAGAAGAGATGACCATAAAAAAAATACTTTAAAAACAGTATCTGGATGATATCCTCCGCCTAAATCAATACATAATACATCGATTTCATCACATTTTTTAGTAAAATCATATAATAAGTCTTTATCTCTAACATCAGCCATTAAAAATTCAATATTTCCATATTCAATTCCCAAGTTATTCATAGCACTAATGCTTTCCGGACTATTGTCAAAGGCATATACTGTACCATCTTGATTTAGTCTAGAAATTATTTTAGTGGATGTTCCAATATGACAACCTAATTCAACAACATTATCAAATAATTCTATGTTATCAATCATGTCTTTTTGATATTGTTTTCTATCATAGCTAATGTGTATCACTATTTAACCTCTTTTATTGTTGTAGCTGCAAGTACTCCTGTTGAGAATGCTTTTTGAAGGTTATACCCTCCACATATTCCACAGCCTTCTATAAGTTCTCCTACTATATATAGGTTAGAAACTATTTTAGATTCAAATGAGTTAGGATTTATTTCGTTTCGTTTAATACCACTATTTGTAACTCTACTTTCATTTTCAAGAACAGCTGTAACTGTTAATGTGATTCTTTTTAAGAAATCTCTAATTTTTACACGTTCTTTTTTTGTCACTTGGTTGAGAATAGTTTCTGGATTTATATTAATTTGTTCTAAAAATATTACAACCATATTTTTTGGTAGATATTTATGTAAATATCTTTTTAGTCCTTGATTTGCATGTTGTTTAAAGTCTTCTTGTAATATTTTATCAAGAGTTTCATAGTTATATTCAGGAACTAAATCTATGTTTACTTTAACATCCTGATTTTTTCTAAGATATTTTTCAAGAGTCATACTATTATTCATGATTACAAATCCACTAAGTCCCTTATGGGTAAATAGTATTGATCCTGAATCTTTAATAATTGACTTTTTATTAGCTTTAAATTCAAGAGAAACATCTAATGTTATACCTTGTAATTGTTTAATCCATTGTTCTTGTATTTTTATAGGAGAAAGACCACCCATATTTTTAGTTTTTGTATGTCCTAACGCTACTGCAAATTTCTTACCATCTCCTGTAGATCCTGTTTCTGGATAAGAATTGCCTCCAGTAGCTAAAATTACATTTTTAGCTTTAATTTTCTTAGAATTATATTGTATTATAAAAAAATTTTCTTCTTTAGTTATAGATGTTACATTACAATTTAACTTATATTGTGTTTTTGAATTATCTAATATTTTAATCAAGGTATCTAGTACAGTTTTTGAGCTATCTGTAATTGGAAATACACGGTTATCCTCTTCAATTTTTGTTTTACAACCATTATCTTCTAATAAGTTTATAATATCTTTGTTGAAAAATAAATTAAATGCTGATCTATAGTAATTTCCAGAATTATAATAATTTTTAGTATACTCATTTAATGTACTGTTATTTGTTATATTACAACGTCCACCACCAGTGATGAGAATTTTTTTACCTAGTTTTTCATTTTTTTCAAGAATAGTGCTTTTTTTATCATCAAGATATATTCCTGCTAAAATACCACTAGCTCCTCCACCAATAATTGCAGTATTGTATTCTTTCAACTTTATCAACCTATGAATCATCTATTAAATCATACATTATTCTTATAGAATCAAGAAGTCCATGAGCATAGGCTATGCATGCAAATGATGTTAGTTCATCATCTATTTTAAAATAATATTTCGTATCTTCATAATATCTCTTAGCCATGTCTTTAACAAGAAGTTCCTTTTCTGTTAAATCAATTTCTTCTACTTCTATGATATTTTCTTCAAAAATTCTTAAATCTTTACCTATACGTTCTTTTGGTCTCATTTATAATCCATCCTATAGTTTATTATTCAAAATTAATGTAATCTTATTTTAATTTATTATTTCAAAAAAAGTTAATGAAATTATTATTTAATTAATAATTTCTTTTCTTTAAATATACGGTTAGAATTTATAAGTTTATTATAAGAATATTTCTTATTATCTTAATCTTCAAGATTTTCTAATACATGGTATATTCTTTGGAAAACTGTAATATAACTGAGTATTGTTAATAATGCTATAGTTAAAAACATTATATTGTGTGATCCACCCATTAAAGCGGCTATTATTGAACCTACTACAATTATGAGTAATCTTTCGGCTCTTTCAGCAATTCCTACTGAACAAGTTATTCCTTCACTTTCGGCTCGTGCACGAACATAACTTACTGTGATAGAAGCATGAATTGCTAGGGCTCCCAGAATTGGATTTACATATCCACTATAGATAATTCCTATAATAATAGCTGCATCTGCAAAACGGTCACATGTAGAATCTAAAAATCCTCCAAATTTCGTTCTACGATTTTGTGAACGAGCAATAGCTCCATCAATCATATCACAGACTCCACTCAGAAGTATAAATATTGCTCCTCCAATTAAATTATCTGAAGCAAAAAGAACTCCTGCAAAAAAACTAATAAATAATCCAATTAATGTAACAATGTTTGGATTAAGAGGTATATGTTTACCTATTTGTCCCGTAATATTATTAGTCTGTGGTCGTAATCTGTCATTTAGCATAGTATTTTATTTATAAATTAAATTATATATAACTATATTAATTAAAACGGTAGATGGATAGATAATGAATATAATAAAAAATCCTGATAAAGAACAATTAAATAAGATAAGAATGGAATTAGAAAATGGAAATTTAATTGTTTATCCAACTGATACTATATATGGGATAGCTGCAAATATTTTTGATGATAATGCAGTATGTCAGGTTTTTAAAACAAAAAAAAGGTCATTAAATAAGCCAATATCAATATGTATTCATAATATGAATCAACTTAAAAAATTAGCTAATATAGATAATAATACTTTAAAAATTATGAAAGAATTGTTACCGGGACCATATACGTTACTTCTTGAAAAACATGATGATTTTGAGTCTAAAGTAATATCAAACACAAATAAGATTGCTATTCGAATGCCCAAAAACGAAATAACATATGAACTAACCAAATCTTTTCCAATAACAAGTACAAGTGCTAATATATCAAATAAAACAACTCCTAGTAATATTAATGATATTATAAAACAATTAAGAGGTAATATAAAAACATATATTGATGTAGGAAATATAAAAAATAATCAACCATCAACAATAATTGATTTAACAAAGAAATATCCTGAAATAATAAGAAAAGGACAAGCTGATGATAATTTACTAAAAAATATTCTCAAAATTAATTTATAACATCATATTCTAAACTATATACTAAAGAAGGTATTCTTATGGTAGTTACAGATAAAGTAGGAAGAGAAATAACTAAGGGATCTTATATAATTTATACTAGTATTGGAACTATTGGGGAAGTTATTGATATAAAAACTGATGAACATGGTTCTTGGGTGTTAATAAGTATAGATGAATTAACAAAACTATGGTATAACACAAATTATGTTGAACTTACTGATGAAAAATACATGAAAAGAAGAAATAATGATTCGGACAAAGAAAAATCGGTTGAAGATATTAAAGAAGAAATAAATGGAGTAATATCATCAGAAATGAGTGATGATGGAGTAGGAGGAGGATAAATTTCCTCATAATTTATTTTTTAGTTTATCACTTATTTTCAATGTTTTTTTATTAATTTCGGAATTAATGATTTGTTCTTTATGTTTAATCATTCTGTTGAGTTTATATAGTTCTATATCAATATTATGATATGATTGATTGTAATTTTTTTGATATTTTGAATTTATTTTATCTTTAGGATTTATTAAATCATGATATGTAGAACAAAGTGATGTTTCAGAAATTAAATTGTTTAAGTTATATTCTTCACTTTTCAAAGTGTTATTAAGAGTAATTAATCCTTTTTTAATTAATTCATCATGAATAGATTTATTTTTCTTGTTTTGTTCTTCAAAAAAAATCTATTTTTCGAGGCATAATATCACTTATTCAGTAGTTCTAGCAATACAATATCTACACACAGCTTTTTCATTATTTATGTGATATTTTTTTACAGGACAGTAATAATTTTCACCATCAGAATATATGCTGACAGCACCAGGGAATACAGTACCTGGAAGGTGAACTGGTCTTTGTATGAGGTATGTTGCATATACAACAACTATATTTAGTATATATTCTAGAATATCATCATTAGGTTTAAGTAATGTATTAATGTTATTTGCTTCTTCTTCAGTTAACTTACCTTCAAAATTTCTTTTACCATTTTTTAACATTGCAAATCTACTAATAATCACGTTAAGAACAGATTCTACATATTTTTTCTTATATTCACGTGGTAAATATTTAATATCTTCATTAAATTTAGTTGATAATGCATATAGTTCTTCTAAACTAATTGGTTTAACTTCTTCTTTTAACATTTTATGTAATTCATTTCGTTCCATATTTGCATAAATTTTTTCCATATTCATCACTCCTTATTTTTGTAGAATTCTATGATTTTTTCTGCAGTTTTTTCACCAATACCATCAATATGGGTTAATTCATTCGTTTGAACATTAGCTAAATTATTTCCAAAAGTATTTATTAATACACGGGCACGTTGTCGTCCTAAACGTTTTATACCAATTACTAATGGAAGTAATTCTTCTTTAACACCATAATATAATCTAGAACTAAGTTTATCTATTTCTGTTAAGAATTTATAATTTCCTAATACATCACATATGTCATAGAAATATTTAACAAGATTTGCCGCTTCATAACTAGCTCTTCTTGTAGATGCAGCATATACTTTAAGATAATTTTCAATTTCATACTCTTTTCTTTCATTAATCCATTCTAATAAGCTTGCAGCTGTAGATTCACTGTTCGATATGAAACTAACAAATACTTCTTGGTTACTTAAAACTTCTTTAATATTATCTTTATTTGCCTTAAATTTAGTATTTATTTTAGGCATATCATGTGTCTTTGATATTTCATATATCAATGAACCTATATTAAATTCATCACCCATCATATTACAATAGTCTTTTAATTTTACTGCAGTTTTAACTTCATAGTTATTTCTTGAAATAAGAGTACCAAGTGGTGTTGTTTGTAATCCTGAAGGACTTAAACGTATAATACCATTATGTATTAAATATTCTAAAGCACTGGATATTTCATATTTTATGGATTCATCAGAAAACCCAAAACTCATAGTATTGTATGTAGGGGATATTTGAAATCCATAAAATGTTTTATTAAAGAAATCAATAAGGTCTTCAATATCTTTTGCAAATCCACTTGATACTTGGGTAATAATTTGTTTTAATACCGCGTCTTCATTATCTATTAATTTAGAATTTGTTACTTCAATTTCTCCATGAATATAATATTCATCAAGGTTAAATGCTTCATCATATGTTTTTGCTAAAAGATAAGAATATCCTTCTGTATCAAAACCAGGTCTTCCTGCTCGTCCAGACATTTGTTCATAGTCAAATACAGGGATATTAGTTTGTCCTTGGTCAGTCCATCGTGTATAATCTCTAATAACAACATTTTTTGATGGTAAATTGACTCCATACATTAAACTAGGTGTAGCTGTAATCATTAAAAGATTTCCATTAACAAATTCTTCTTCAATAATTTCTTTTTGTTTATCAAATAATCCTGCATGATGAAATGCTATTCCATTTTGGATACATTCTGCTAATTTATAACAAACTTCTGTTGGTTGTGAGTTACTTCTTCTGGGAACATCAAGTATGGATTCAGCAATTTCATTAAATATTTCTTTTCTAGCATCAGGTATTTTTTTAGATATTTTTTTAGCCATATTTTGAGCTAAAGATTCTGTAAATCTTCTGGTTGATACAAAAGTTAGCATTTGTGATGAATCGTCTAAAGAATCGTTTAATATTTTAAATACTAGGTTATTTTTGTCTTTAGTACCATATTCCTCGGCACATAGAACTTCTTTATGTAATGGAACTGGTCTATAATCATGTGTTACAACTTCTGCTTCTAACCAGTGTGACATTTCGTCCATGTTTTGTAGAGTTGCAGATAGTGCTATAATACGCATACCTTTATTATGTTCTTTTATTCTAGTTATTGCACATTCTATTGTAGGACCTCGTGAATAGTCGCCAATCATATGAAATTCATCTAAAATAACTAAATCAATTTCATTTATCATATTTCTTGAAAATCTGGTTAATGCATCAAATGATTCAAAAACCATGACTGATATGTCTGAACGTGATGGATGTTTACCTACTTTGTATCCAAATTGTTCAAATACTTTAAATTCTTTATATTTTTCATTTTGTAATGAAATTAGGGGAACTGCATAAATTACTTTTCCGCCTTGTATTAATACTTTTAATGCAGCTAATACTCCTAAAACAGTTTTTCCACTTGCTGTTGGTATTGATATAATATAGTTTTCATTGTTTTCCAGATATCCTGAATCTATAACTGCTTGTTGGGCTGGATTATATTCTTTTATAAATGGATAACATTTTTGCATAATATTTTGAATTTCGGGATGTATTGTTCTCATGAGTTACTCTCTCTTTTTTTTAAAGTTATTTTATCATTCATTTCTTTCTAAATCTTACTCAAGGTAAGGGATTTTCATTTGAGAATATTTTTCTATAATTAGTTTTCTCGCATTTTTGCCTATGTTTTCACGTTTTTCTTTGTTTTTTATTAGTTTATCTATTTCTTCGGATAGTTTTGATGGATTTTTTATAGGTACTATTATTCCCGTTTCGTTGTTTGTTATAATTGAAGAAATATTACCACTATTTGTTATTACAAGAGGTTTACCACAAGACATACTTTCTAGTGCAACAATACTTGCTCCTTCGGATATGGAAGGTAGTACCATGACATCTGATTCTGGAATTATTTTTTCAGGGGTAGTTGTTTTTCCCATTAAGTATGTATTTTCTAGTTTATTTTCTTGAATATATTTTTCTAATAATTTTTTTTCAGGACCCTCTCCATATATAAGTAAATCATATTTCGTTTTTGCTATTTTTTTAGCTTCTAATAAATATATTAATCCCTTTTGTTTCACAAGATTTCCTATAAATATGACTAAGGGGTTGTGGTATTGTTTATTTAGTTTTTTTTCATTTTCTTTAATAGGTTTGAATTTATGAATGTTCACAGTATTTGGAGTTAATTTGGATTTTTCTTTAAGTTGAGGTATGTTTAGTGCTAATGCCTTTTCTTCTAATTTTTCACTTACAAAATAGATATTATCTGAATGTTTTAAAGTATATTTGATGAGTGGTTTTATTATTTTATTTGATGGTAGTATGTTTATATCTGATCCATGTGTAGTTACAACTATTTTCACATCTTTTTTATGCATTAATGAGGCTATTAATCCTGGGGGAATTATATAGTTTGCATGTACAATATCAATATCGTATTTTTCAATAATTTGATTTAATAGGCTATAACTGGATAAAATGAAACTAATGCCTCTAATTATTGGAATATTAATAGTTTTAGCTTCAAATATATTTTTTTTTCTTTTAATATTTTGAGGATATGTTAAAATATATACATTATGTCCTTCTTCTTCTAGTTTATCACTTAATTGTTTTGTGTATGTTGCAATACCACCAACTTGTGGGGGATATTGGCCTATTATGCATATATTCATAAAATATCACTTCATTGTATTATTTCCATTTAAATGGGACATCTTTCATTTTTGATGGTGTTAATATTTCACCATTCATTTTTACAATAACTGCGTGAAATTCAATATTGTATTTAAGATTACATAATTCAATGATTTTATCTGCAATTAATTCAAATACTGGAATCGTAAGATTATTTTCATCTAAAATCTTAATAACATCTTCTGTTGTAATACAATTATATATGTCTTGTAATGTTGATGTATCTGCTCCAATTAATGATGTATATGCTGTCATAATTTCTCTTCTAGCATCAGCAACACTCTGTTTAGTATTAAATATTCCGGCTGCTATTTTAATTAATTTTCCAGCATGACCAAAAATAGTGATTGAATTAATTTTTCCTGTTTTTTCTGCTTCTTCTAGCATGTAACCTACAAAATTACTCATTTCAATAATTTGATCTTCTTCAATTTCTATTTTTTCATTTGCAATTCTTGTTCCAATATTCCCTGGAACAAATAGTAAATCTTTATAACCATTGGCAATTGCAACATCTATTTGTACTCGTAAAGAGTCAGTATATGCCTTAGAAGACATGGGTCTAGCAATACCTGTAGTTCCAAGTATGGATATTCCATCAATAATACCCAGTCTGCTATTCATAGTTTTTGGAGCAATATTTTTGCCTTCAGGTATTGAAATTTTAACAATTGCACCTTTATGTTCTGGTAAATATTTTTTAACATTATTTTTAATCATTTTACGTGGAACAGGGTTTATTGCATATTCACCTACAGGTATTTGAAGTCCCGGTTTGGTGATTTTACCCACACCTTCTCCGGCTGTAATTTCTATTTCACCTGCAGAGTTGGTTAGAGTAACTTCGGATATTATCTTAATTCCTCTTGTTACATCGGGATCATTATATGTTGGTTTTTTAACAATAGCTTTAGCTTTATTTTCAGTAAGTAGGATAGTTTCTTCAATTTCAACAGTTAATTCATCATTAGGTGCTGAAATTTGAACTATTTCTGGAGCGTTATCTGTAAGTTTAAGTATTGCTGCAACACTAGCTGCAGTGGCAACACTGCCTGTTGTAATTCCAGATTTTTCACTTGAATTTTTATGATGTTCTATTTTGATTCCTCCATAATAAAATTCAAATTTTTATTAATATTTGTTCTATAAGTATATTGTTTTTAATTAGCTAAATTTATGTTGGTAATATAATATAAAACGGTGGAAATATTCTAAAGATTACTTAAAAAGATAAAAAAAGAAAAGTAGGTTATTCTATTATAATTTTGATTTTAGTGTTGCAATTAATTCGGCAGCTTCTGGTGCTCCGACATATGCTACTTCATTGTCAATTACGACGGTAGGTACAGACATTATTTGAAGTTCTCTTACTTTTGACATATTTTCATTAACATCAAGGTGTTCAAATTCAATAACATCTCCTAGTTCTTCTACTGCTTTTTCTGCTGCATCTATTGCCATAGGACAGTATGGACAACTTTGTGATGTAAATACTTCTAATTTTATAGTCATAATAATTACCTCTTTTTGATAGGTTTATTTATTTTATTGCTATGGTTGATAATAAATACTTTTAAAGTATTTAAATATTGTCCTATTATTTTTTCTAATTTAATATTTATTTGGTGATTTCTTGTTATTTTTTTTAAATCTGTATGGAAAATGGATAAATAAATGTGTCTTAAAAAAGATATTAAATAGTATATAATAAAATGATGTGATACAATGGTTAAAGTACGTTCTCCAGCATCAGCAACAGTAATTAATGCAATAAGTACAGGTAAAGGTTCTGCTTTCGGAATAAAATTATATGTAACTGCAGATGCTTATGTATTAGATTATAATACATCAAAAGATATAGAAGCAATATGCGAAAGTTTAGATAGTCCTGATATGGATACATCTCTTATGGATTTATGTGTGAAGATGGTTTATGATAAGTTAAATGAATGTGATAATTTTAATTTAAAAAATATTCGTTTAAAAGTAGAAACTAAATCGGATATTCCTCCAGGTTCTGGTTTATCAAGTAGTAGTGCTGCTTCTAATTCGGTTGTATATGCTGTATTATTAGCATTATTGGAAGAAGCTAATATGACTAGGGATGATGTTTTAATTACTGATGAGGATATCCTTAATATTGGAATTGATGCTTCTTTAGAAGTAGGAGTTACTAAAACTGGATCTTATGATGATGCATCTGCTTCATTTTATGGCGGTTGGAAAATAACTGATAATTATGAGAGAAAAATTTTATATGATTATATTGTTGATTATTCGAAAGTATTAATATATATCCCAAACAAATCTTTATATACTGCACAGTCTGATGTTAATGCGATGAAAACATTAGCACCACTTGTGGAAATAGCATTTTCCAATGCTATAAATAAGAATATTGAACAAGCTCTTACATTAAATGGCTTTTTATATTGTGCTGCATTAAATTTGGATAGTCAAATTTCAATAGATGCATTAAAATCAGGAGCTAATGCTGCAGGATTATCTGGAACTGGGTCTGCATACTCTATTTTAGTGGATGACTCAATGGATATTGATGAGATTAAAAGTGCACTTTCAAAGTATCCTGGTAGATTAATAGAAACCGAACCAGATAATGAGGGAGCTGTAGTTATTAAATAATGTGGTAATATGGATAAGAAAGAAGCAGAAAATTTATTAAATGAATCTCGAGATAAACTAGATGCATTAGATGAACAAATACTCAATTTAATTATTGAACGTACATCTCTTTCTTATAATATAGCAAAATCTAAACAAAGTCTTAATAAAGATTTACTGGATTCTGCTAGAGAAAATATTATTCATGAGAAAATTAATGAAAAATTAGTTAATATTGAAATCAATAAAGAAAAAGTTCTTGAAATTTTTGATTTATTAGCTACAATAAGTAAAGAAGAGCAGAAAAAATATTTAAATTAACGTTAATTTTTATTATATTTAAAATATGGAGGTATGATTATGGGAAACATAAGAACTACATTTGTTAAAAGAACAGCAAAAGAATTATTAGAATTACACGGTGATAAATTTAATAATGATTTTGAAAACAACAAACAAGTAGTAGCTGAATACTCAACAGTATCCACAAAACACTTAAGAAACCAAATTGCTGGATATGCTACTCATTTATTACAACAATAATTATATTGTTGACCTTTAACTTTTTTTTAAATTTTAATAATCTACTTTTTGAAATTTTTATTTAATTATTTAAACTTATTTTATCAAATTGCATATTTTTTAATACTAAATAAATCATATATATTTTATAAGAATAACTTTATTGTCAGAATAACCTGTCAAAAAACAGATTACTTATATTAAAAAGGTGAATTTATGGGAATAGTTGTGGCGAAATTTGGTGGAACATCAGTAGGTACTGGTGAAAGAATTAAAAAAGCAGCAAATTCAGTTGTTAATGAATACATGCAAGGAAATCAAGTAGTAGTAGTAGTTTCTGCAATTAATAAGACTACTGATGAATCTATAAAATTAGTAAATGAATCCATAGGTGATACAGTAACAGAAAAACAATTAGCAGGTATTCTAGCTATGGGTGAAATGCAAAGTGTACGTATAATGGCAGCAACAATTGAATCATTAGGTGTTAAAGCAGAATACATTGATCCATTTAGTGAAAAATGGCCAGTAATTACAGATAGTAATTATTTAAATGCAAAAATTGATAAGAAAAAGACAGCACAACAAGCAAAAGAACACATAGTAAAATTATTAAATCAAGGTATTATACCAGTAGTCTGCGGATTCCTTGGAAGAGACCTTGAAGGTGTAGTAACTACCCTGGGTAGGGGTGGAAGTGATGTATCTGCATTTTTATTAGGGCATTGTATAGGTGCTGATGAGGTTATAATAGTCACTGATGTAAAGGGTGTAATGTCTACTGATCCACGTAAATTAAACACAGCTAGAAAATTAGATAAAATTACTGTAGAAGAAATGATTGACTTAGCAAATTATGGAGCACAAGTACTTCATCCTAATGCATTAAGATATAAGGATCCAAATATAAAAGCGAAGATAATTAGTTTTGAATATGGTGATTTAAGAGTACAGGGGACTGATATTATAGGACCGTCTCATTCAGAAGAAGATGTTATAACTATAACAAAATTAGAAGAAAAATTATCAGTATTAGCTGTTGTTGGCGAAGATTTAATGAATAAACAAGGTATAATTGCTAATGTTACAGAAAAGGTATCTGAAAATAATTTAAGTATTTATGGAATATCTACTGGTGAGAGTTCTATAACCTTATTCTTCAGTGAAAAGGATGCAGAAAAAGCTCATGAAGTATTGCATGATTTAGTTATACGAGGCGATAGATTAAGTTCAATATCTTTAGGACAGAAAATTGCAATGATTTCAGTAGTAAGTCATGATTTTATTGATACTCCAGGCATAATAACAAGCATAACAAAACCATTACATGAAAATAATATTAATATAGTTGAATTATCATCTAGTCAAACAGCAGTTGTAGTATTTGTTGACTGGGATGATGGTGATAAAGCACATAAATTAATTAAGGAGACTTTACAATGAATTTAGATGGAACACATGTTGCTATGATAACACCTTTTGATAAAAATAATAATATTGATGAAGAAAAATATAGAAGTTTCATTGATTTTTTAATAGCAGGTGGAGTTAGCGGTATTGTTGCTGCAGGAACAACTGGTGAATCTGCAACATTAACTCATTCTGAACATCAAAAAGTAATTGATATAATGGTAGATCAAGCAGATGGTAGAGTTACAACAATAGCTGGTGCAGGAAGTAATGCTACATCAGAAGCATTAGATTTAGTAAAATACTCTGAAGATGCAGGAGCAGACAGTGCATTAGTTATAACACCATACTATAATAAACCTCAACAAAGTGGGTTATATAATCATTTCAAATTCCTAAATGATTCTACAAATATACCTATAATTGCATATAATGTACCTTCAAGAACAGGAGTTGATTTATCAGTAGATACAATTACGGATTTAGCAAAATTAGATAATATAGTTGCAATTAAAGAAGCAAATCCTGATTTAAATAGATTAGCTCATTTATTCAGTTTACTTGATAAAAATAATTTACTAGATAACTTTTCAGTATTATCTGGTAATGATTCATTAATATTGCCTATGATTGCTCAAGGATCTAGAGGAGTAATCAGTGTAGTTGCAAATATCTTACCTGATAAAACATCTGATTTAGTAAATAGTGCATTAAATGGAAATTATACTAAAGCACAATCTTTATCAAATGAATTATTTAATATAATGGATGTATTATTCATAGAAGCAAGTCCTGCACCAACAAAAAGAGCATTAAAATTAATGGGTAATGATGTGGGCGGATTAAGAATGCCAATTAATGAAATGAGTGATGAAAACGAAGTAATTCTTAAAAAAGCTTTAAAAGAACATAATTTAATATAATGGAGATGAAAACATGATAAAAGTAGCAGTAACTGGCTGTGCTGGAAATATGGGTTCTAAAATTGTTAAAACAGTACAATCACAAGAAAATATGGAAGTAGTAATGGGAATAGAAATACCTAATTCTCAATTAGCGGGTAAAGATTTAGGAGAACAGATAGGTCTTGGAACTATGGGTGTAAAAATAATTGGTTCACAAGATTTAAAAGCAGAATTAGAAAAAGTTCAACCTGATGTATTAGTGGATTTTACAATAGCTTCAGCAGCAGTAGAAACAGTTAAAATATGTGCTGAATGTGGAGTAAATGTTGTAGTTGGAACTACTGGTTTAACTGATGAACAATTAGAAGTAATGCACACAGCAATTAAAGAAAATAATGTAAAAGCAGTTATTTCACCTAATATGGCTACAGGAGTAAATGTATTTTTTGAAATAGTAGGGCAAGTTGCAAAAATATTAGGTCAGGAATATGATGTAGAAATTATTGAGGCACATCATCATAATAAACAAGATTCCCCATCCGGAACAGCTAAAAGAGCAGCAGAAATTGTAGCAGAAAATCTTGATTTAAATCTTAAAGAAACAGCATGTTATGGAAGGGAAGGTATGGTTGGGAAACGTCCAAAAGATGAAATTGGAATCCATGCTGTACGTGGTGGAGATATAGTTGGTGATCATACGGTTATGTTTGCTGGTGATGGTGAAAGAATAGAAGTTATTCACAGAGCTTCAACAAGACAAGCATTTGTTAATGGAGTTATACGAGCTATTAATTATCAAAATGATAAACAAGACAAAAACATTGCAGACATGTTTGATGTATTAGGATTATAATGGTGTAAAAATGGTAAGAAATGTATGTGTGTTAGGTGCAACAGGAATGGTGGGGCAACGTTTTATACAATTATTATCCCAAATTCCTGATTTCAATATAGTAAATGTTGCTGCTTCAGAAAAATCTGCAGGTAAACGATATGAAGATGCTGTAACATGGCATCAAACAACTCCAATACCTGAAGAAGTAAGGGATATGAAAATAGTAAATACTGATCCTAATGAGATAAGTGATGATGTAGATTTTGTATTTGCTTCTTTACCTGCACAATTAGCAGAACCTGTAGAGGCTGCTTTTGCAGAAAAATTTATTGTTGCATCAAATGCTAGTGTTAATCGTATGAAAGAAAATATTCCTTTAGTTATTCCAGAGGTAAATCCTGAACATCTTGAAATGATGGAAACACAGAAAGATGTCATGGGATGGGATGGATGTATTGTAACAAATCCAAATTGTTCAACAATTGCATTAACTTTAACTTTAAAACCATTATTTGATAAATATACATTTAAACGTGTATCTGTTACTACAATGCAAGCAGTAAGTGGTGCTGGCTATAATGGTGTTCCATCAATGGGTATTCTTGATAATATTATTCCTTTTATTGGTGGTGAGGAAGAAAAAATGCAATCTGAAACATTACATTTACTTGGAAAAGTTAATGGGGGGCTTGTAGAAAAAGCAAATTTCCCACTTAGTGCTTCCTGTAATAGAGTAGGTGTTGTTGATGGTCATACTGAATCTGTTGCAATAGAATTTGAAGATGATGATTTAACAGTAGAGGATATAGAAAAAACAATGTCTACATTTAAAGGAATACCTCAAAAAGAAGAATTATCATTTGCACCAGAACAACCAGTCATTGTTAGAAAAGAAACTGATAGACCACAACCTCGTATGGATAGGGATGCAGGTCATGGAATGAGTGTATCTGTAGGAAGAGTACGTGAAGATGTATTCGAAAACAGTTTTAAATATTCATTAGTTGGTCATAATACTATTCGTGGAGCTGCAGGAGCTTCAATTTTAAATGCTCAACTAATTTCAAAATTATATTTATAATTTTATTTCCTTTTTCTTCTTTTCTGCATGGTGGTATCATGTTTTCTATTTTATATTCTTGGGATATAAAACTCTTAGAACTTGTTAATTTATCTTTTCATAATTTTTTCTTAAATAATCTAGCTTTAATTATAACATATTTTGGAGTATTAGATACTGGGCTTTTCATTGCCTTAATTTTATATTTGTTTGGTAATGAAAAAGAAAAAAGAGTGGCTAAAATATTAGTAGTAACTTTATTATTAACATTTGTTTTTACACAAATTATTAAGTATATTATTTTACGACCTAGGCCTTATCAGGATTTATCTTCATTAATTGTTCTTAGTAGAGGTACGGATCCTTCTTTTCCATCAGGTCATACTGCAATGGCTAGTGCTTTAGCATTTACATTAGGTCGAAATTATGGGTATTTGGGATTTTTTATGATATTACCTATATTAGTTGCATTATCTAGGTTATATTTAGGTGTACATTATCCTTCAGATGTGTTTGTTGGCTTTTTATTAGGAATAATTGTATCTTATTTATGCGAATACTTATTTAAAAATACAAAAATTATGAATTTTATTAAAAATAGTAGAAAAACTTTAAAAGTTTAAATTTAATATATATAAATAGTGATCACTATGGCGTTTTTAAAGGATGTTGAATCAGAAGAATTGAGAGAACTAGTAAAATCTTGTTTTAAAGAGATTAATAGTCTTAAAGAACAATTGAACGATGAAAATAAAGATATTAAAACAAATGAAGTAGTAAAAAATCTTTTAATACAAACAGAGAATAATAGTTCAACTTTACAAGCAAAAATAGGTGAACTTACCGATGAAGTAAGTAAAAAGGAAACTAGCTTAAAAGAAAAAGAACTTCAATTACAGGAAAAAGACACTCAACTTAAAGAAAAAGATTTAAAAATAAAAGAAATGGAATCTCAACTGAAGAATGATGTACTTTCATTTGAAGACCAAGATGTAATTCAAGAATATAAAGATCAAATAAAAGAACTAGAACTAACTGTAGCATCAAAAAATCAAACTATATCTGATTTAAAAGAAGTTGAAGGTAATGTTGACGATGTATTTACTAAAGAACTTAAAGAAGAAATAGATCTATTAAAAATAGAAAATGAAAAATTAAAAAAAGAATCATCATACGAACCATCTCAAACTGAAATAACTCAACTAAAATCTGTTATTGATAGACAAAATGAAGAATTAAAAGAAATTCCTACATTAAAAAATCAATTGACTAGAGAAGTTACATCAAGAGATCAAAAAATTAAAAAATACGAAGAACAGATTGAAGAATTAAACAATGCTTCTTCTAATGTTGATACAACAGAATATGAATCAAAAATAGATGATTTAGAACAAAAAATAATAGATTTAGAAAAAACTAATTTAGAATTAAGTAATAGCTCTCAAAATTTTGATGTAAATGAACTCAATAATAAAATTATTCAACTTGAACAAGAGAATAAGGATTTACGTGAAAAAGATAATATAGTATCTTCTAGTTCTGATAATAGTATTAATTCTTTAATAGATGATTTTACAAAAAAATCAGATGAATTAATATCATTAAAAGCAGATTATCAACGATTACAAGATTCTAGTAGGATAACTGAACTTCAAATTAATGAGTTGAAAAATGAAAACGCCAAACTAAAATCAACTCTTAATCAAGGACATGTTGAAGATAATAATGTAGTTGAAGAAACTAAAATACTAAAACAAGAATTATCTAGTAAAGAACAAGAATTAAAAGAAGCTAATACTAAAATAGTATCATTAACTGCAGAAATTACAGAATTAACTGAAAAATTCCAGGAAATACCTGCATCTGATGAACATGTAAATAATTCGGATAATGAATCAATTAAAAAAGACTTAATTGATAAAAATAATGATTATATTGCATTAAAAGAAGAACATAGCAAAACTTTAGCTAAATATGAAGTATTAGAATCTAATTATAGTGATTTAGAAAAATTAAATAAATCTGTAGGGGAAGAATTATCTTTAACTAAAGAAAAATTAAATGAACAAGATACGATTATAAAATCTTTAACCACAGATAAAAATGTAATTGATTCTAAAGTAGATAGTTTAGAACAATTATTATCTGAAAAAGATAATGAAATTTCTGATTTGAAATTAAAAATTGATTCTTCAACATTTGATGAAAAAACAAATAATTTAGATTTAAATGATGAACTTAAAGCTACAAAAAAACAGTTATATGATAAGGATGCTGAATATGATAAACTTAAATTAGAATATAATCAATTAAAAAGAACAACTTCTTCTCAGATAACTGAATTAAATGAAGGTTTAACTAAGTTTACAAATGATAATGAAAAAATACTTTCTGAAAATGAATATCTTGAAAAGACATTGGATGAAAAAAATAAATCTATAAATCAATTAGAACAAGAAAATAATAATCTTAAGTTATTAGTTGAAGAAAAAGATTCAGAATATGAAACTCTTAAAAAGAATTATCAAGATTCTAAAATAAATAATGCTGATCAATTAAATGAACTTAAAAAAACAGTTCAAGATAAAAATGATAAATTAGCAGCATTACCACAAAAATTGGAGTTAAAAGATATTGAAATATCTCAACTAAAAAAATTACTTAAAACAGCAGAACAAGAATCAGCATCTAAAAATGATGATATAAATGATTTAAGAAATAATGTTCAAGTATCTCAAGAGAAAATAAAACAATTAAATGATCAATTATCTGAAAGTTCTATTGTTGTGGATGATAAACTTAAAGCTAAAGATGATGAAATTTTCAAATTAAAAGAAACATATAATGAAGCTAATCAAGAAAAAGATCAAGAAATTAATAAATTAAATTCATTGATAAATCAAAGAAACTATAAAATTGAGGAATTAAATGAAAATATTGTCTCTTTAGGTGATGAATTAGATGTTGTAAAATCTAAATTACGAGATAAAGAAGACCAATATATACAATCTGAAGAAATTATACAATCTAAGGATGATACATTACTTAAAAAAGATGAATTAATCAGTGAAATTAATGAAAGAGTAGGTAGGTTAGAAAATAAATTAAAACTTAAAGATGAAGAGTTCTTAGAATTAAAATCTAATTTATCTGAAAAAGAAAGCTTAATAAAAAATCTTAAAGTGGATATGGCTGATTCTAATAAAAAATTAGTTGAAATGGATGCATTATCTACGGAGTTATCTCAAAAAGATGATTTAATTAAATCTATCAATGAAAAATTAGAGAATAATGAAAAACAACTTCAAGAAAATATTGATGAACTTGCTAATGATCAAACACATATCAATGAATTAAAAGATATTCTTGAACGTAAAAATAAAGAAATAGAAGATCATAAGTTATTACTCTCTGATAAAAATACAGAATTAGATAAACTTAAAGATTTACAACCACGTTTACGTGAGTTAGAATTAGAAAAAGCAGATATGAAATCAGATTATGAACAACAAATAACTTCCTTAACTGCGGATCTTCAAAAGGCAGAGTTATTGAAAGAAGATAATGAAAAGAAAATTCAAGAAATTAATAAATTATCTGAACAAATTAGTGATAAAGATGAACAAATTTCAAATTTCACTCAGTACAAGGAATACTTTGATAAAATGGTAATTAAACCATTACCTGGTTTAACTAGTTTCCAATCTCAAATTTATCAATTAGTACCTGATGCAAAAAGTGCAACAGAGTTATATGATTATTTGATGGATTTAGGATTTATGGATCTTGAAAAAGAAAATTTTGCTAAAACACTCAAAGCACTAGAAAAACGAGGATATTATCAAAGAGCACGTGATGGTGATAGGATTATTTGGGTAAAAACAAATTCATCTGAATAATTAATCTACTATTTTTCTTTCTTTTTCGGTTTTATTAATTTTAAAAAAATTATATAATTTAATACTTTTTTTAAATATTTTTGTTATATTGTTAAACTAATTTTATTATCCAAATCTTTTTCTGTATTCAGTACAGAAAAATATAGTAAAGTATTTATATTAAATCAAACTCAGTAATGAATATAGACTGATATAAAAATTATATTTTAATGAAACAATTTAAACTAAAAAAAGTCATGATTTTAAAATCATACTTAGAAAAAAAATAAATTTATAATAAAAAATTAGAGGTAATAATATGGCACAACAACAACCATTAATCATCTTACCTGAAGGAACAACAAGAAACTTAGGAAGAGATGCACAAAGAAACAATATTTTAGCTGGTAAAGTTTTAGCAGAAACCGTAAGAACAACATTAGGTCCTAAAGGAATGGACAAAATGCTTGTAGATGGATTAGGAGATATTGTAGTAACTAATGATGGTGTAACAATATTAAAAGAAATGGATATTGAACACCCAGCAGCAAAAATGTTAGTAGAAGTTGCAAAAACACAAGAAGATGAAGTTGGAGATGGAACAACAACTGCAGTAATTATTGCAGGAGAATTACTCAAAAAATCCGAAGATTTATTAGACCAAGAAATTCACCCAACAATCATATCCTTAGGATACAGACAAGCAGCATTAAAAGCAATTGAAATATTAGATCAAATTTCAATAGACTCATCTGATAAAGACACACTTCTAAAAGTTGCTATGACTGCAATGACTGGAAAAGGAACCGAAAAAGCAAGAGGACCTTTAGCAGAACTCATAGTAGGTGCAGTAAACCAAGTAGAAGAAGATGGTAAAGTAGATGCTGAACAAATAAAAATTGAATCCAAAGATGGAGCAGCAATCGAAGATTCTGAATTAGTATCAGGAGTAATCATAGACAAAGAAAGAGTACATCCAGGTATGCCAACAAATATTGCAGATGCAAAAATCGCATTAATTAATAGTGCAATAGAAGTTAAAGAAACAGAAGTAGATGCAGAAATTAGAATAACTGACCCAGCACAAATGCAAGCATTCATCGAACAAGAAGAAAACATGATTAAAGAAATGATTGATGGAATAGTAGAAGCAGGTGCAAATGTAATCTTCTGTCAAAAAGGAATTGATGACTTAGCACAACACTACTTAGCAAAAGCAGGAATCTTAGCAGCAAGAAGAGTTAAAAAATCTGACATGGAAAAATTAGCTAAAGCAACTGGTGCAAAAATTGTAACAAACATTGAAGATTTATCTGCAGAAGATTTAGGAGATGCAGGATCTGTAGCTGAAGATAAAGTATCTGGTGATGACATGATTTTTGTAAAAGAATGTAAAGATCCTAAAGCAGTAACTTTATTATTAAGAGGTTCAACTTCACATGTAGTTGATGAAATTGAAAGAGCAGTAGATGATGCAATAGGAGTAGTAGCATCCACAGTAGAAGATGGAAAAGTAGTTGTTGGTGGAGGAGCTCCTGAAGTAGCTATTGCAAAAGGATTAAAAGACTATGCAGAAACTATTAGTGGAAGAGAACAATTAGCAGTAACTGCATTTGCAGAAGCATTAGAAGTTGTTCCTAGAACACTTGCAGAAAATGCAGGTCTTGATAGTATAGATTCTTTAGTAGACTTAAGAGCAGCACATGAAGAATCATTATACATGGGATTAAATGTATTTGAAGGTGGAGTAACTGACATGAAAGAAGCTGGAGTTATTGAACCTCAAAGAGTTAAAAAACAAGCTATTCAATCTGCAGCAGAAGCAGCTGAAATGATTTTAAGAATTGATGATGTAATAGCTTCATCCAGTCAAGGAGCAGCTGCAGCAGCTGGCGGTGCACCTGATATGGGTATGGGCGGAATGCCTCCAATGTAATTAGGTTAATCTAGATTTATCTTGATTAATATCAAAGTTATATTGATTCTTATTTGGAAAAGTTCATGAATTTCATGAACTTCTTTTTTTTTATTAACTATACTATTATATTTTATTTTTAACAAATACTTATTTAATCAGAATTATTTTCTGAATATAATCGAGGAGGATTTATTGTGGATAAAATTTTAGATTTTAATGACATGCTCTTTGGAGATTTAACAGAATATAAGAAATTAGTTGTAAGTTTAATTGAATCTTTAAAAATAGTAACTCCAGTTACTTTTTTGAATATGGGTAGTTCCTCACAAAAAGGACTTTCAACAATAATTGTAAGAGAAGTAGTGGATTTAATTTTAGATTCCTTTGATAAAATTGCCGATAATTTACAGGCTAATGATTTAATATCTCATGAATTTCCACTATTTTTAGAAACAAAAGAAATGGTGGAATGTCTTTTAATGGATCCTGTATATGATTCTGAAATGTATTTAAATTTAGCAATGACTTTAACCTCTGAATTTTTTACATTACTTGAAGTTAAATTATTATTATTTGATGGATATGCTATGGAAGTTGAAGCTCCTGGGCATGTACTAGAAGAATATGATAAAGAATTAGATAAATATTTAGTTAAGTTTGATCAATATAAAGCGGAATTCATAGAACTTCGTGATGATGCAATTTAAGTTTACTCTTGTTTTTTTTTATTTAAAATAATCCTTTAAATTTTTTTTATTTTTAACATAATGACTATTAATAGTGTTGTTTTGTCTTGATGAAATTTATAAAAATAAGTAAGAAGAGGAGGTTATAGTTTTATTTTCTATTTTTGGATAGGATATGTACTGCTGCTGTTCCACCAGTTCCTCCAATATTGAGTGTGATACCGTTTTCTGCATCTTGTACTTGTCTTTTTCCTGCTTCTCCACGTAATTGCCATGTAATTTCAGCTATTTGTGCAATACCTGTTGCTCCTAGTGGATGACCTCTTGCTTTTAATCCTCCAGATGGATTTACAGATATTTCTCCATCTCTTTCAATAAGGCCATCTTCAATTGCTTGTCCACCTTTTCCTTTTTCAAAGAAACCTAAATCTTCAATAGCAATTAATCCATTGATACTGAAACAGTCATGTACTTCTGCTAAATCCATGTCTTTTGCTGTTAATCCTGCAATTTCATATGCTTTGCGGGATGCAAATTTTGTGGATTCTATTGTGGTTAAACTTTTTCTACTGTGTAATGCTATTGTATCTGATGCTTGTGTGGATGCTCTTACATAAATTGGGGTGTCAGTATATTTGTGTGCTTCATCAGCAGGACATACTATAACTGCTGCTGCTCCGTCTGATACTGGTGAACAGTCTAATATGTTTAATGGTGATGCTACTTTTGTTGAATTTAGTACTGCATCAACACTTATTTCTCTTTGGAATTGTGCTTTAGGGTTTAGTGCTCCATTTTTGTGTCCTAATACTGCAAATCCTGCAATTTGTTCACGAGTTGTACCATATTCATGCATATGTCTTTGAGCCATCATTGCATATAGTGATGGGAATGTAACTCCATGTTGTGCTTCCCATTCTTGGTCTGCAGCTGCTGCAATTGCGGGTGTTGCATCTACAACATCAGTCATTTTTTCCACACCTGCAGCCATTACTCTATCATAGTAACCAGAAGCTACTGCCATGATTGCTTGTCTTAAAGCTAATCCTCCTGAGGCACATGCTGCTTCGACTCTTGTTGCAGGGATTGGTGTTAATCCTGAGTGTTCTGCAATTAATGATCCTATGTGTTCTTGACCTACAAATAATCCTCCAGACATATTTCCTATGTACATAGCTTCTATGTCTTCTCCGTTCATATTTGCATCTCTTATAGCATCTACTCCAGCTTCTACAACTAAGTCTCTAAAAGATTTCTCCCATAGTTCTCCGAATTTTGTTTGGGAAACTCCTACTATTGCTACGTCTCTCATTATTTCTCCTCCGTTTATATTAATTTTTTTTATTTTAACTAAGCTTAATCCATTCTAATTTTTCCTTTGAATTTAGCATAGGTTGCATAATCAACATAAGTTAGGTTTTTCTGAATTTCATCTAATGTTTTAGCTTTGTTTCTAGTTTCTTCTATTCTATCATTTACTTTTATTGTAAATGCGTCACTTCCAGCTCCTGATCCGTAAGATACAGCAAATATTTTATCACCTGGTTTTGCAATATCAAGAACAGATGCAAGACCTAATGGTGTAGCTCCGGAGTATGTGTTTCCAATATTTGGTGTTAATAATCCTTGGTTGTATTGTTCTTCGGTGAAACCTAATTTTCTTGCTGCTCTTATGTAGAATTTACCATTTGGTTGATGGAATACTGCATAATCATAATCCTCAGAAGTAGTCCCGGTTTCTTCTAACATTCTGTTTGCTGCTCCAAGCACGTGTTTGAAGTATGCTGGTTCTCCTGTGAATCTTCCACCATGTGATGGGTATGCTTGTCCTTCTCTTCTGTAGAAGTCAGGAGTATCAGTGGTAAAACTGCATGTTTTTTCAATATCTGCAATGGTATTATCTTCACCTATAATAAATGCAGCTCCTCCTGCAGATGCAGTGTATTCTAATGCATCTCCTGGTGCTCCTTGTGATGTATCAGCTCCAATTGCTAGTCCATATTTTATCATACCTGATTTTACAAGACCTACTGCAGCTTGAATACCTGCAGTTCCTGCTTTACATGCAAATTCTAGGTCTGCTGCTGTTAAATTTGGTGTTGCTTGTATAGCATCAGCAACTATTGTTGCGGTTGGTTTTACTGCATATGGATGTGATTCTGATCCTACATATATTGCTCCAATATCTTGCGGATTAATTTCTGCACGTTTTAATGCACGTCTCGCTGCTTCAACTGCAATTGTTACTGTATCTTCATCTGGTCCTGGTACTGATTTTTGATTTACGACTAATCCTTTTGAAATAGAGTTTGGGTCGTCTCCCCATACTTTAGCAATTTCTTCTACTTTTATTCTGTAAGAGGGAACATGAGCTCCATATCCAACAATTCCTGTCATTTTATCACCCTTGCTGTATTATTTAATAATGTTTCTTTTTCTGCAATTGCAGATTAATTATATTGGTAAATATAATGTCTATTAGAATTTATTATTTTTAATTATATTAATTAAATCTTAGTTTATTCAAATTAATATATTTATTTATAATGTTGTGCTTTTTTTTGATTTAATATTTTATTTTTTAGTAAATTATAAACATTAATCTTTATAAATTTATTATATATATTATAAAAAATTGAGGGTTTTATTACTTTTTTAAAAGAATGATATAATCGTGTATGATTTATATTGATTAAGCAAGAAAATCCTCTTAGATTGTATATTATTTTGTGATATATTTTCTAGAAATTAATTTGAGGTAATATTTATGTATGGTGACTCAGGAAGTCTTCCATTAAATCCTTCAAGAATTATTATTTTATTAATAATTGCGATAATAGCAGTATTTGCAGTTACTATTATGTTAAATGGTGGTACATCTACTTCTGTAGAGAATAATACAACTGAGGTTGTAAATGATACTGGAGATTTGGATAGTGTTCAGGAAACAATTATTGGTAATAATAGTATGGGTAGTGTGATTAAGTATTCTACATATGGTAATCCTGATTCTAGTATTAAGGTTGCTTTGATTGTAGGTGTGGATCAGAAAAAACAAGGACCAACTTCTATTGTTTCAACTCTTGAAGATATGGAAAATCTAAAATATGCTTATGACATATACGTGATTAATACTACAAATGATGATAGTAGTGATGATACTAATAATACTACAAGTAATCTTACATTAAACAATAAAACTGAGTCTTTAGCTAAAGAATATGCAGTCCCAGATATGATAAAAAATAATTATAATTTAACTGTGGATATTCATAGTGCTGATGATTCTAATTCATATGTATTTGTACCTTCAGATGATACTTATACTTCTAAACAAGTTGTGAGTTATATTTCAAATAATACTGATGTAAAAAAATATACTCCTGATTCCTATTCTTTCACAAAGTCAGTGTCAGGACCATTACTTTCAAATAATATTGCATCAATAGTTTATGTTACAAATCAATATTATTCTAATGGAACCGCTCAAGAAGTAGTTAATGTAATTAGTGTAATTGATACATTTGATTTTGAAAATATTGATATGACTATAACAACTGAGAATACATCTGTAGATGATGCGAATACAACTAATAGTACAAAAAATACAAGTAAAACAAATCAAACTACAAATTCCACGAAGAATACTGGAAATGTAGAAATTGATGAATAATGTATGTTATTTTTTGTATACTTTTTTGAACATGGTCATGGTAATTATGGCCATGTTATTACTTTTTTTTTGAATTTTCACATGTTTTAATTTTTTTTCTTATTCATATTTTTTTATTTTTTTTCAAAAACTTTTATATGTACATATGAACAAATACTCATATGTAAGAGTGATTTAAATGAATAAAGATGATTTTTTCAATGACGGAGATGACATATGTAGCATAACAGTACTACATGAAGAACAGATAAAACGAGCAAAAGAAGAACTATTAAGTGAAAGTACCTACATGGAATTGTCTGAAACATTTAAAATCTTTGGAAATCCCACACGACTCAAAATCATGTCCTTATTAGCAGTAGAAGATTTATGTGTATGTGATATTTGTGAATCATTAGATATGAGTCAATCAGCAGTATCTCATCAATTAAGGACTTTACGAAGTAAAAACCTAGTAAAATACGTCAAAGAAGGAAAACAAGCAAGATATTCCTTAGCAGATAAACATGTGATAGAAATTCTAAAAATAGGAATAGATCATGTATTAGAATAAAAAAATAATGAAGGTGGACTAATGGAAAATACCACTAATAATGAAAATAATGTCTGTTATAATCCAGAATGTAAAAAAAGAAAATGTTATGATCCAGAACATTATAATTTTATATGTATGGATCCTGACTGTGAAAATATACACTGTGAAAATAACAAACATTACAATAAAAATCTATTAAAAGAATACCAAGAACATACTGATTTCAGTGTCTATGAACACAAAGAAGACATAGATTACAGTAAAGATGTAAAAGTAAGCATATGTAGTTGTGGAGATTGTCATGATGATGACTCCCAGAATCAAGAAGATAATTCAGTAGATGTATGCACTGATGAAGAATGCACATGTCATAGCAATAAAGAACATGATGCTGATTGTCACGATGATGACTGTTGTTGTGACGACGACGATTGCTGTGATGATGAGTGTAGTTGTCATGATGATGACTGTTGTTGTGACGATGACGATTGCTGTGATGATGAGTGTAGTTGTCATGATGATGACTGTTGTTGTGACGATGATGATTGCTGTGATGATGAGTGTAGTTGTCATGATGAAGGAAACATCAAAATTTGTAACTGTGGGGACTGTTGTGATGATGACGATGATGAAGATGTAATACAAGAAGGAATACCTTTAATTAAAAATAGATCTATTCAAATCATAGTAAGCAGTGGACTATTGTTTGTAATAGGACATATTCTAGAATATTTCTCAGTATACAATGGAATACCAGCAACAATTGTTTTTGCTCTAGGTGCAGTAATAGCTGGTTATGACATAGCAGTAATGGCTAAAAATGCATTAAAAAGACATAATATTAGTCCAGCAGTACTAATGTGTATTGCAGCAGTAGCCTCATTTTTAATAGGACATCCTGAAGAAGGTGCTGCGGTAACATTCTTGTACTTTATATCTGAATTCCTTGAAGACTACTCCGAACAAAGAGCACAACATTCAATTAAATCATTAGTTGAAATAGCACCAGAAACTGCAAGAGTAAAAGTAGGAAATAGTGAAGAAATACGTTCAATAGACACGGTTAAAATCAATGAAATAGTAATAGTAAAACCTGGAGATAAAGTTCCATTAGATGGAAAAGTAATTTCAGGGGTATCTACAATTAATCAAGCATCAATCACTGGAGAAAGTGTACCTGTAACTAAAAGAGTAGATGATGAAGTATTTGCAGGAACTGTAAATCAAGAGGGATATCTAGAAATAAAAGTAACTAAAGCAGCAAAAGATAGTGTAATTTCAAAAATAGTTACATTAGTAAAAAATTCTCAATTAAACAGATCACATACAGAAACATTGGTAGAAAAAATTGCTAAATACTATACTCCTATAATTGTAATAATAACGGCATGTGTGGCATTTATACCACCATTATTCTTTGGAGGGGATTTAGTAAGCTGGGTGTACAGAGCACTTTCATTAATGGTAATATCATGTCCATGTGCATTCTTAATATCTACTCCAATAGGTATGGTTTCTGCAATAACATCTGCAACTAGAAAAGGCGTACTTATTAAAGGAAGTAGTTATGTTGAAGAAATGCGTAAAATTAAAGCAGTAATCTTTGATAAAACAGGAACTCTCACTGAAGGAAAACTACAATTAACTGACATAGTATTACTTTCTGATAACTATTCAGAAAATGATTTACTTAGAATAGCAGCATCACTAGAAACTAAATCAAACCATCCAATTGGCAAAGCAATAAAAACTTATGCTGAAGAACAAAATGTTGAATTAAATGAAATTGAACAATTTAAAGATGTGCCAGGAAAAGGAATAGTTGGAGAAATCAATGGTGAAAAATATTATGCAGCTAATGAATCACTTATTGAAGGTTCTGATTTCAATGTATCTAACGATGATGTGGTAAAATATGTTAATGATGGAAAAACAGTGGTATTTATTGGAAATAAAACAGAAGTTATTGGTATAATTTATGTGATGGATAAAATACGTGATGAAAGTAAAAATGTAATTGAAAACTTAAATAAATCAGGTATAAAAACAATAATGTTAACTGGTGATAATAAAATAGCTGCACATGCTGTGGCAGATGAAATCGGAATAAATTATGTATATTCTAATTTATTACCTGAAGATAAATTAAACATATTAGATACAATCCGAAATAAATTTGGTGATGTAGCAATGGTGGGGGATGGAATAAATGATGCTCCAGCATTAGCTAGAGCTAATATCGGAATTGCAATGGGTGCAGCAGGATCTGATGTAGCAATAGAAACAGCAGATATTGCTTTAATGCAAGATGATTTAACTAAATTACCTTATTTATTTAAATTAAGTATCAAAACTGATAATATCATAAAACAAAATATTGTTACAGCATTATCTATAAAATTCCTATTCGTAATACTTGCAATACTAGGTTTAATCACTCTAATGATGGCAGTAGGTATAGGGGACTTGGGGTTAACATTACTTGTAATTCTTAATTCATTTAGAATTGGAATAGTAAAAGATCCAATATTTTAGATATTGTTTCTTTTATAAATTTTATTTTTTTTCGATTTTTGAGTGATGTTTATATAAAGTTATTTGGTGGACAATCTTATACTTACTTTACCATAAAGTTTATATATTATATATGGAATATATAGTAATGTTCATTAAAAAACTAATTTTATTTTTACATATGCCAAGGTGACCGAGCGGCTAGGTGTGTGGCTGCAGACCATAATACTAGGGTTCAAATCCCTACCTTGGCTTTTATAATTACTAATTTTACACTATTATACAAGATTATTTTATTAAAAAATTTATAGTTTTAATAATATATTAATAAATATAATTCTCATATATTTCACAATTAATTTTAGGAGTTTTAGATATCATGATTAACGTGTATAACACAATGACTCGAGAAAAAGAAGAATTGAAAGTAAATAATAATAAAATTAAACTATTTGTATGTGGTCCTACTGTATATGATTATTCTCATATTGGTCATGCAAGAACATATATTTCCTTTGATGTAATAGTAAGATATCTTAAACATGAAGGATATTCCGTATTTTATTTACAAAATATCACTGATGTTGATGATAAAATCATTAAACGGGCAAATGAAAATGGTGAAAATCCTCTTGAATTAGCTCATAGATTTGAAAAAGAATATATTGAAGATATGGCTTTGTTAAATGTAAATAATGTTAATTTCTATGCACGTGCAACAGAACATATGGATGAAATAATTAATCAAATACAAGATTTAATAGATAAAGATTTTGCATATGATACTCCAACAGGTGTTTATTTTAATGTAGATAAATTTGAAGAATTTGGAAAATTATCCAATAGAAATTTAGATGATTTACAAAGTAATGTTAGAGTACAAACAGACATTAATAAAAGAGATTCAAAAGATTTTGCATTATGGAAAAAACAAGATGAGGAACCTTTTTGGGATTCACCATGGGGTAAAGGAAGACCTGGATGGCATATTGAAGATACTGCAATAACCGAATCTTACTTTGGTCCTCAATATGATATACATGGTGGAGGTTTAGACTTAATATTCCCTCATCATGATGCAGAAATTGCACAAATGGAAGCAGCTTCAGGTAAGTCACCTCTTGTTCAACATTGGATGCATACAGGATTCTTAAATGTGCGTGGAGAAAAAATGAGTAAATCCTTAGGAAACTTCATAACAATCAAAGAATTACTTAAATTATTTAGTCCAGAAGTATATCGATTCTTTGTATTATCTACTCATTATAGAAGTCCTATAGATTTCAGTGAAGAAATATTAAAACAAGCAGAAAATAGTTTAAAACGTATTCAAAATACAGGTAAACATGTTTTAGATAAATATTGTGAAGATAATCTTCCTGAAGAAGATAACACATGTGTTGTTGATGAATTAAATAATTTTAGAACAAATTTCTTTGATGCTATGAATAATGATTTTAATACTCCTATTGCATTATCTAGTTTGTTTGATTTTACTCATTTATTGAATAAATCATTAAATAATAATGAAATTTCTAAAAATACGTTATCTTTAATAATTGATACTTTAAAAGAAATTGAAAGTATTCTTGGATTTTCATTAATTGCTGAAGAAAGTACTGGTTCTGATTTATCTGATGATTTATTGAACATTATTACTGATGTACGACAAGAGTTAAGATCTAAAAAAGAGTGGGATTTAGCTGATAAAATTAGGGATGATTTAGCTAGTCTGGATATAAGTCTAGAAGATAAATAATTCTCTTTTTACTATTTTTTTTAAATATTTTTTTTATAACAATGTTAAATTTAAATATTTTTAAAAATAAAATATCAAATGGTAGGATTATTAATATAATAAACTGTTAATAAATATATACAGTTACTAAGAAAATAAAATAAAACTATAAAATTTTTTTTAAATATTAATAATAGGTGTTTAATTTGGCAAAAGTTAGACGAAGAGAAATAAAAACCCTTTCAAAAGAAGATGATTTAGCTCATAAAATCTTAAAAGATATAAAAGCATCATCTGGTCTAGGGTTACTTAGATGTGTACAATGTGGGATGTGTGCATCAACATGTCCAGCATCAAGACACTCTGATTATGACTCTCGAGAAATAATAAAAAGAGTTCTTGACAATGATGAAACAATTCTTGAGGATGAAATTATTTGGAATTGTTTTTATTGTTATAACTGTCACAGTATCTGTCCTGTAGGAAACAGTGTATGTGAAGTTAATCAAATTCTAAGACAAATGGCAATAGATGAAGATACAGGTAAAAAACAAGTTGAATCATTTATGAGTTTTGCAGATAGTTATATTGATAAAGGATTAGGTATTATTCCACAAGAATATCATGGACAACTTTCCATAGATTATGGAGAGCACTGGGACAAACTCCAAGAAAAATTAGAAGATGTTCGAGAAAATCTAAAATTAGAAAGTATGTTTTTATTACCTGAAGCTGAAAATGAAGTAGGTAAAACATTGGAAGCAATAGGATTTAAGAATCGGGTAAAAGAAATCAAAGACGTACGTAATAGAAATAAGGGTGGTTAATAGTGGAAGATACAAAAAAATTTATACCTACTAAAGATATTACATTATTCAGAAGTTGTTTAGTTTCTGCAGAATATCCTGGAGTAGAAGCATCTACTAAGTATGTCTTTGATAATCTTGGAATTGAATATGTAATAGATAGAAATCAATCCTGTTGCACAGGCCTTGGGCATTACTATGATATTTTTGATGAATTATCAACAACAGCATTAGCTGCAAGAAATTTTAGTCATGCAATAAAAAATAATCATAAACAATATGTTCCAATGTGTGCAACATGCTATGCAATACTTAAAAATGCTGCAACAATCTTAAATGAAAAAGATGAAGTTAGGGAAGAAATAAATACATCTTTTAGAGAAAATGGATTAGAACATCTCCAGTATACGAAAGGGGATATAAATCCTACAGATAATATAACTCATGTAGTAGACATATTATATTCTTTAAAGGATGAAATTCCAAAACATAAAAAACGAGACTTATCTGGATTAAAAATAGCGACTCATCATGGATGTCACTACTGTAAAGTACATTATAATGATACTCTATGTGGTGTAAGAAATCCCGAAATCATGGATAAAATATGTGAAGTAATGGAAACACCAACAATAGGATGGTATGACCATAAAAAATTAACATGTGGGGGAGGTTTCCGTCAAAGATATGCAAATAGAGAACTATCTCTTGAAGCATCAACAGATAAATTTGAAAGTCTCTATAAAGAAGGAGTAGATTTACTCTTAGTTATGTGTCCTAATTGTCATCTTCAATTTGACAGATATGAACAAGTAATTCAAGAACAAACTGGTCATAAACAATACATGGCTGTTTTAAACATAGCACAACTTGTAGCTCTATACATGGGTGCAGATCCATATAAAGTACTAGGAATACAAACACACACAGTAAATGTTGAACCACTTCTAGATAAATTAGGAATTGAATATGAAAGTGAGGATAATTTACATGAATAATGAACAACAAAAAATTGGAGTATTTCTATGTCATTGTGGTGGAAATATATCTGATGTAATAGACTTAGATAAAATAGAAGAAGAATTATCTAAAAATGAAGATGTAGTTACAATAAAACATCATGAAAATTTATGTTCTCTAGAAGGAAGAAAAATAATCAAGGATCAAATACTACGTGAAGGGTTAGATAGGGTAGTAATATCAGCATGTTCAAAAGTAACACATGGTGAAACATTTCAAAACTACATTAAACCATTAAATCCATATCTTTATGAAATGGCAAATATTAGGGAACAATGTTCATGGGTAACAGAAGACAGTAAAAAAGCTACAAATAAAGCATTATCTTTGATAAATTCTGAAATAGAATCTGTAAAATATGATGAACCTCTAGAAAAAATACCAACACAAGTAAAAAATAAGGTGTTAGTTGTTGGTGCGGGAATATCGGGAATTACTTCAGCAGTTTCTCTTGCAAAACAAGGAATGGAAGTAACGCTCATAGAAAAGAAACCTGCAGTAGGTGGAGCAATGGTTAAGGTAGGTAAGGTATTTTCTCCAGAAAAACTTACTGAAGATTGTGCTGCATGTCTTTTAAATCCTGTAATAAATGAAATGGTACATAATAAAAATATAACATTACTTACTAATACAAAATTAGAACGTTCTGAAAGACGTGCAGGAAACTTTGATGTAATACTTAGAAAAAAACCCGTTTATGTGGATCCAGAGAAATGTACTGGTTGTGGAAGATGTACTGCAGCATGTCCAACAATAGCTCCTGATGAATGGAATGAAGGACTTATAAACAGAAAAGCAATATATAAACCATTTCCTCAAGCAGTTCCAAGTAAATATACGCTTGATGATGAACACTGTATTAAATGTGGGGCCTGTATAAATGTATGTCCTACAAATGCAATAGATCTTGATGCAATTGATGATATTATTTCATTAACAGTAGGATCTGTTGTTATAGCAACAGGTCATCAACGTTTTGATACAAGTAAAAGACCTGAATATGGTCATGAATTATATGAAGATGTTATAAGTCAAATGGAATTAGCACGTATTATTGGTGTAAATGGACCTACGCAGGGTAAATTATTAGTACCTTCAACAGGTAAAGTTCCTCGAAGAGTTGTAATGGTACAATGTGTTGGTTCAAGAGATCAACTTCCTGGAGGACATAAATATTGTTCAAAAGTATGTTGTATGGTAGCTCTTAAAAATGCTAATCTAATTCGTTCTCACTATCCTGATACTGAGGTTATAATTTGTTATACAGATATGAGAACTCCAGGGGTCTATGAAAAATATTATAAATTTGGACAAGATAATGGTATTGAATTAATAAGAGGACGTCCTGGTGAAATAGCTAAAGAAGATGATTATTTACTTGTACGTGTAGAAGATACCTTAACTGGTATTGAAGAAGAAATACCTACAGATTTAGTAGTATTATCCGCTGCATTAGAATCATCTGAAGGAACAATTGAAGTAGCAAATACATTAAATGTAGCATTAACTGAAGATAATTTTATCAAAGAAAAACATCCAAAAATGAAACCTGTAACTACGGATATTGAAGGTATATTTGTTTGTGGTACAGCACAAGGACCTAAAGATATAACAGACAGTATAATTCAGGCAAATGCTGCTGCAACTAAAATATCTGAGCTAGTTAATGGTGGATTAGAGGTAGAACCATTTATTGCAACAGTAAATGTTAAAAAATGTGTAATGTGTGGTAATTGTGTGGATAATTGTATTTATCAAGCAATTACAAAAAGTAGACATTCTATACATGTGGATGCTATATCTTGTACTGGTTGTGGGGATTGTATTATAACTTGTCCTGAAGAGGCTATAAGTATTCAGGGTCAAAGTGATGATAAATTAGAAGCAAATATAAAAGGTATATTGAAGAATAAAAAGGATGATGAACAGATTATTATTGCATTCTTGGATGATATTGGTAACGTATCTGCGAATAACATGGGAATAAATAGGGTTTCTTGTCCAGACTCTGTACGTATTATTAATGTACCATTTATTAATCGTGTAAAATATAGACATATATATTATGCTTTAACACATGGTGCTGATGGAGTATTTATTGGTGAATATCCTGGTACTTCAAAGCATGAAGAAATACGTGAAAATGTTAACATTATGAAAAAACATTTAGAAGAAGAAGGAATTAATCCAAATAGATTATTAATCCATAGTGTATTCATACCATATTTCAGGGGATTAGCAAATCAATTTAAGGAATTTGATGAAGAATTAAAAATAACTAGTAAATAATTCTTCCTTCCCTCTTTTTTTTATTGGAGGACTTTTTATGATATCAAGGGAGAAATATATTGAATTAGTAAATACAGTTTTAAAAAGAGATTTAAATAAAAATCAAAATCAAAAAGAGGCTATTTTAGCTTCAATTGATGAAAACCAATGTATTGTTGCTGGTCCTGGTAGTGGAAAAACCACTGTTCTTGTTTTAAAAATTTTAAAATATTATTTTGTTGATAATATTAGTTTAAATAATATAATTGTCACTACTTTTACAAAAAAAAGCTGCACGTGAGTTAAAAGAAAGAACTATTTCTTGGGCAAATAAGATAGCCTTATTTCTTGGTGTGGATTTAAAGAATGATTTTGATAATATTCGCATTGGTACATTAGATAGTATTGCAGAGGATTTTGTTTCTGAATATGATGATATTGAAGTAATTGATAATTTTACAGCTTCTGCTTTAATGATGCAAACATTACTTACTGATGAAAGAAATGCTAATAAGAATTTAAAAAAGTTTCTTAAGAAGTTTAAGGATATTCCAAGTGGTATTAATACTTCTGAAATGAATAGTCAAATTCAATCATTAAGAGAACGTATGTATTATGACATGGTTGATTTTGATTCTTTAAAGAGAAATGAAGGTAATTCTGGAATTCTTTTTGAGATTATTGATGAGTATAATAATCAATTAAAAGAAAAAGGACTTCTTGATTATTCCTTACTTGAGAATCGATTTTATAATTTATTAATAACTAGAAGAATAACTAAGTTAGAAAATATTAAAGTATTATTAATTGATGAATATCAGGATACAAATTATCTGCAGGAACAAATTTATTTTAAGATTGCAGAATATGTTAAAGAAAATAATGGTAGTGTGTCTGTTGTAGGTGATGATGATCAATCATTATATAGGTTTAGAGGAGCAGTTATTAATTTATTTACTAAATATAATGAACGCGTTTTTAAACAATTAGGTATTAAATCTAGAATTATTTATTTACAGAAAAATTATCGTTCTACTAGGAATATCATTGATTTTACTAATGATTTTATTCATCTTGATAAGATGTATTTGAATAATCGTACCTCTAATAAGCCATTAATTATTCCATCAGAAACTGCAGAGGAGGGTTTGCCAGTTATGGGTTTATTTAGGAAAAATATTGAGGAATTATCTACAGATTTATCTAATTTGATTTATGATTTTATTAATGGACATGTTAATGTTGTAGAATTGGATGGGAAAAAATATGAAATTTCTCCAAATAAAATCAATCCATCTATAGCAGTTTTAACAAATTCACCAAAAGAAGTGAGTGTTTATAATAAAAAGCGTTTACCTTTTTATATAAGGGAATCTTTGTCTTATAAAGATGAAAATATATTGGTATTTAATCCACGAGGTCAGAACATTGAATCTACAGATATTGTTTCTTTGATTTGTGGGATGATTTTAGTAAGTATAGATTCTGATAGTAAGATACAGGATAGTTTGGATAATTTACCTCCACATACTAAGAAAATTCTAAAAATGTGGAGGGAGTATGTCTTGGAATATGTATCAAGTAATGATAAGGAAATAGTATCTATAAATGATAATGTAGTTATGGATGAATTAATTAAAGATATTGAAGGTGAATGTAAAAATTTGATAGATATGTCTTCTGAAAACTTAATTTTTCATGATATTATAATAGATACGATAACTCAAACAAGTAATGCAATAAGTTTTGATGGTACTCTTTCATCTAAACAGATTTTCTGGCATATTTTAGTGCCTATTGCTTCTGGAGCTATTAATATAGATGATGACATGTTTGAGATAGATATAGATGAAAATGTGAATATAATGTCTATACATCAGTCGAAGGGACTAGAATTTGATGTTGTTATTGTTGATGTAGGTTCGGATATATTGAATAATGCTAGTTCAAATGCATTTAAAAGATTTCCTAAAAGTGGTGGTAAAACATATAGTATAGAAAAATATCTTAGACCATATTCAAGGTTATCTGAGAATTATGATAATGTAAAAGGGGTTGATAATGCATTTAATGATCTTATTAGGAGATATTTTGTGGCATATACACGTGCAAAAAGTATTTTAATACTTGTTGGATTAAATAATATGCGTTATGGTTATAAAAGTGATTTTCAGGATAATATTGAAATTCCTAATGTGGCTACGGGATGGTCCCGTGATAAAGTTTGGCATTGGGATTCCTTGGATAATTTATTAAATATATAGAATTAGTATCTAGTTGGAGGTTAAATTTTTAAAAGAAATAAAGAGTAAATGTTTACTCACTTATCCGTGGTATCTTTTTTCTTTTACTCCTCTTCCTTTTTTGTTTCCTTGTTTTTTGTATCCAGATTTAGGTCTGGTTCTTCTATTGGTTCCTTTGACTTTTGCCATGATTTACCTCCTATATTTTTCTATGATTTATTAATCATTTCATTATCAGTAGTTACGTAACTTTTTTTTGATAATGTCCTTTGACTTAATAATATATTAAGTTTTTTTCATCATGAAATATTATATATAATTATATTTGAAAACAATAATATATATTTTTTCATTTTACAGTGTCGGTTTTAGTATCATTTCATGATTATTTCTATTTCTATTCTAGACATATATTGCAAGTGTAACTTTTATATAATATTATTATTTTTTTTAAAAAGATTTTTTTATCATGTTTATTATATATCATATTAATAAACTACACGGGGATAATACTCATGGACGAAACATCTAAAAAAGTCATATGTCTAGTGGATGGAGAACACTATTTTCCAGTAACAAAATCAGCAATAGATAAAATAGAATCAAAAGGATATAATGTTGAATTATTATTATTCATTGGGGGAACTGAAAAATTAAGGGATACAAATGTGGATGTTATTTCAGAATTTTTTAATAAACCAGTAATATTTGGGGAAAATCATAAAAAAATACCATATAATTTAATAGAAGAAAATATTACCAAGTTCAATGTTGAAATGGTCATTGATTTATCAGATGAACCAGTAATAAATTATTCAAAACGATTTAAAATAGCTACTTCTGTATTAGAACAGGGTGCTATATATAAAGGTCCTGATTTTGAATTTAAACCATTAAAAGAATATGATGTATTAAAAAATCCATCTTATAAAATATTAGGTACAGGTAAACGAATTGGAAAAACAGCGGTATCAGCATATACTGCTCGTTTAATAAATGAAGAAGATAAATTTACACCTTGTATTGTAGCAATGGGTCGTGGAGGTCCTGAAATTCCTGAAATAGTAAGGGGGGATAAAATTAAATTAACTCCTCAATATTTAATGGAAAAATCAAATAAAGGTTTTCATGCAGCATCTGATCATTGGGAAGATGCTTTGATGAGTAGAGTTGTCACTGTTGGATGTAGACGATGTGCTGGTGGTATGGCAGGACAAGTATATATGACAAATATGGTTGAAGGAGCTACTATGACTAATGATTTGGATATAGATCTTGTAGCTATAGAAGGTAGTGGTTCTGCTATTCCTCCTATTAAAACCAATAAACAAATTGTACTTGTTGGAGCAAGTCAATCTATAGATACATTAACTGAATATTTTGGTCCTTATAGGATTAAATTAGCAGATCTTGTTATAGTAACAATGTGTGATGAAGAAATTTGTCCTAAAGAAAAATTAAATTTATTATTGAATAAGATAAATGAAATCAATCCTAATGCTCAGGTTATTCCAACAATTTTCAGACCACATCCTGTTGAATCTATTGAAAATAAAAATGTTTTATTTGCTACAACAGCACCGGAATCAGTACAACATCTATTAAAAGAATATTTGGAAGAAAACTTCAATTGTAATATAATTGAAATTTCATCTAACTTATCTAATAGACCTTTATTACAGGAAGATATTGAAAGAAATATAGATAATGTGGATATTATGTTAACTGAACTTAAGGCAGCTGCAGTAGATGTTGCTACAAAAGATGCTCTTGATAAGAATTTAGATGTGGTTTATTGTGATAATATACCTATAGCTTTAAATGAAAATGATAATCTTGATGAAGCAATATTGAATTTAGTTCATAAAGCAGCAGATGATTTTAATAAGAAATAGTTCTTTTTGTTATCCTTTTTTTATTTTTTTTGAAATTGAAATAGTAAAGTATTTATATAACTTCAAACACCCTTTCATACAATAACTTTATTATATATAATCAATAGAGTATATAATAGTTGGAAAATAATAATTAGAAAAAAATTATTTTTATAAAGTTTCTATTAATTATCATTTCTATATCAGTCTAAGAAACACGATTTTAGTATATTGTTCGTTAAAATTCAATTAATCAGTCTATAATGAATTTATAAATTAATATCTAAATATTTTGGAGGATAATTAATATGGTACAAAATAACCAACAACCATTAATAGTTTTAGCTGATGGTTCAACAAGAACCGTAGGAAGTCAGGCAACTAAAAATAATATAATGGCTGCAAAACTATTATCCAACGCATTAAAAACAACATTAGGTCCAAGAGGAATGGACAAAATGTTAATCAACACAATTGGTGATGTTAAAATAACAAATGATGGTTATACCATCTTAAAAGAAACAGAACCTGATCATCCTGCAGCAAAAATGATTGTAGAACTTGCAAAAACACAAGAAGATGAATATGTTGATGGAACTACAACATCTGTAGTATTAGTTGGAGAAATATTAAAACAAGCAGAAAAATTACTTGAACAAGGAATAGCTATATCAACAATCGTTAAAGGATTAGAAGATGCAAAAAACAAAACATTAGATGTTTTTGAAGATATTGCAATTGAAACTAACGAAGAAGAGCTAATCAATGTTGCAAGAACATCAATGTCTGGAAAAGGATCATTCACAAACCTTGATTCAATGGCAGAAAAACTTGTAAAAGCATTACTCAATGTTGAACAAGATGGTGCAATAGACAAAGACATGATAAAAATCAGAAAAATACACGGAGAAGGAACTGCAGATACAGAAATCACAGAATCCGTAACTATAGATAAAAGTGTATTAGAATCTGAAATGCCTAAAGATGTTAAAAATGCAAAAATAGCATTATTACAATATCCTATTGATGCAAGAGAACTACAAAACGATGCTAAAATAAAACTTACAACACCTGGTGAATATCAAGGATACCTTGATAAAGAAGCAGCAATGCTCGAAGAAGAAGTACAAACAATTGTAAACTCTGGAGCAACAGTTTTATTTAACAACAAAAAAATTAGTGACCTTGGTCAACATTACTTAACAAAAGCTGGAATATTAACAGCTAAAAGAGTAAAAGCAGGAGACCTTGAACGTTTAGCTAAAGCAACTGGTGCTAATATAGTTAACAATATACGTGAACTAACAAGTGATGATCTTGGAGAAGCAGGACATGTATATGAAAGAGAAGTATTCGAAGATAGAGAATACATATTCATAGAAGATTGTAAAAACAAAGGTGTTTTAAACATCATCATCAGAGGAAGTACAAAACACATTACAGACCAATTAGAACAAGCAATTAATGATGCAATTGGTGCAGTAATCAGAGCAAGAAAAGAAAACAAAGCACTTCCTGGTGGAGGAGCAGCAGAAATTGCTGCAGCTAAAGCATTAAGAAAATATGCTAACCAATTCACTGATAAAAAACAATTAGTAATTCTCGCATATGCTGATGCATTAGAACAATTACCTGTAGCTCTTGCTAAAAATGCAGGTATGGATACAATCGATGTATTAACTGAAGCACTAGCAGCACAAGAAGAATCAACAAATATGGGTGTAAATGTAATCAAACGTGAAATCTCTGACATGAAAGAAGATGGAGTTCTTGATTCTAAAAATACAAAAGTAGGAATTGTAGACGCTGCAACAGAAGTATCTGGTGAAATATTACGTATTGATGACGTAGTTGCAACAAAACCAATGACTCCTGTTGGTGGAGACATGCCTGGAACACCTAACCCATACATGTAAATAAGATAAAATAAATTTATCTTATTTTTAACCTTCTTTAAAACAAAATATCTAATTTTATATAATTATACTCAGAAAACTAACTTTCATTATAATTTAGATAATTTTTAATAATTAAAAAAAAGATATATTAAATTATTATTTTATTAATGTAGTCTGGAGGATTAAAGTGCTAGAAATAAAAGATTTAAAAAGAGAAGACTTTTCAAAATATACTCAAAGAATTCAAATGAACTCAAGTGATGTTATACAACCAGTTCAAGAGATAATAACAAATGTACGAGAAAATAAGGATAAAGCATTGCATGATTACACTTTAAAATTTGATAAAGCAGATATCACAGATTTAAGAGTACCTGTGGAAATTATTAAAGAAAGTGTTAATAAAATAAGTCCTAAACTAAGAAAAGCATTAGAAGATGCAGCAGAAAATGTTAGCAAATTCCATGAAGCACAAATACCATCTGATTGGACAATGACAGTAAAAGAAGGAGTAACCGCAGGTCAAATCATAAGACCACTAAAAAGAGTAGGTTGTTACATACCTGGAGGAAGAGCAGCATATCCGTCTTCAATAATAATGACAGTAATTCCAGCAAAAATTGCAGGAGTTAAAGAAATTATATGTTGTACACCACCAGACAAAGATGGAAATATAAGTGATGAAATACTAGCCGCAGCATATATTGCAGGAGCAACACATATTTATAAAGTAGGAGGAGCTCAAGCTATAGCAGCAATGGCCTATTCTACAGAGACAATACCTTCTGTTGATAAAATTGTAGGTCCAGGTAATATTTTTGTAGCAACAGCTAAAAAATTAGTATATGGTGATGTTGATATAGAATTCCCTGCAGGACCCTCTGAAATGTTAGCATTAGTTGACGAAACCGCAAACCCTGAATACATTGCAACAGAATTATTATCCCAAGCAGAACATGATCCTAATGCTGCAACAATAATGGTTTCAACTTCAAGAAAAGTAGCAGAAGAAACAGTAAAATGTGTTTTAGAATACCTTGAAGAACAAGAAAGAAAAGAAATTATTGAAGAATCATTAAATAATTATAGTCATATACTTGTAGCAGAAAATATGCAAGATGCAATTGACTTTACAAATGCATATGCTCCAGAACATTTAGTAATTGTAACCAAAGACCATTATGAAACATTAGAATCCATTGATAATGCAGGTTCTATATTTCTTGGAAATCTAACACCTGTAGCTGGTGGAGATTATGGTTCAGGTACAAATCATGTACTACCAACAAGTGGGGGAGCTAGAATGTACTCAGGACTTTCAGCAGAATCATTCCTTAAGAAACCAACCATACAAGAATTATCTCCAGAAGGTGTTAATAACATAAAAGATATGGTTATAAATCTAGCCGAAGCTGAAGGATTATATGCTCATGCATTATCTATAAGAAAAAGAGCTGAAGATTTAGAATAATATTCTAAATAATATTTATCAATTAAGAAAAAGATAAATATATAATAATACTTTATTATTTTAATTTTAATTCATATATAAAATAGACAGGTGAAAAATTGACAAATATATTTGATAAATGTAAAAGAACACATTACTCAAACGAAATAAGCCCTGACTTTGCTGGTGAAACAGTAAAAGTAACGGGATGGGTACATGAAATAAGAGATCTTGGTGGAATTGTATTTGTTTTACTAAGAGATAAAAATGGAATTACACAAATAACAGCACCAAGTAAAAAAGTATCAGAAGAAATGATGAAAGATATCCGTGCTGCAAGAAAAGAAACAATTGTAACAGTAACAGGTACAGTACAAGAATCTCCAAAAGCACCGAATGGAATAGAATTAATCCCATCAAATATTGATGTAATTAATGTGTCTCAATTACCATTACCATTAGACACTACTGAAAAAGTAGATGCAGAAATGGATACAAGATTAGATGCACGTTTCATGGATATAAGAAAACATGATGTAAGTGCAATCTTCAAAATAAAAAATGAAATGTTACACACAGTACGTAACTACTTCTATGACAAAGATTTCACAGAAATCACAACACCAAAACTCGTAGCTTCTGCAACAGAAGGAGGAACAGAATTATTCCCTATTACTTACTTTGAAAAAGAAGCATTCCTAGGACAAAGCCCTCAATTATACAAACAAATGATGATGGCTACAGGATTAGATAGTGTATTTGAAATAGGTCAAATATTCCGAGCAGAAGAACATGATACACTTAGACACTTAAATGAAGCATTATCTATTGATGCAGAAATGTCATTTAAAAGTCAAGAAGATGTAATGGGATTACTTGAAGATTTAATTAAAAACATATTAAACAACGTTCAAGATAAATGTGCAAGTGAATTAGAAGATCTTGGACATGAATTAGATGTACCTTCTGAACCATTCCCAGTAGTACCATACGAAGAAGTTATCGACATTGTAAACAGTCAAGATGTTGAAATGGAATATGGTGAAGACTTAAACAGAGCTGCAGAAAAAGTATTAGGAGAAACAATGGGTAGTTACTACTTTATTACTGAATGGCCAACAGCAATTAAACCATTTTATGTAATGCCTAACAGTGATGATCCAGAAAAAAGTACAGCTTTTGATTTAATGTATAGAGATCTTGAATTATCTAGTGGATCACAACGTATCCATGACTATGATTTACTATATAATCAAATAGAAACCAAAGACTTAAACCCAGATTCCTTTGAAAAATACTTACAAGCATTTAAATATGGAATGCCTCCTCACTCTGGATGGGGTATGGGTGCAGACAGATTAACTATGGTTATCACTGGTGTAAAAAACATCAGAGAAACTGTGTTATTCCCAAGAGACAGAAGACGACTCACACCTTAAGTCAAATTCTCTTTTTTTATTCTTTTTTTTTAAAAATAGTTTACTTTTTTCTGATAAAAAAAGGTGGTGAATTGTGAGCTATTTAAAGTTAATAGATATCTCTTTTTTAGATTCTACATATAAGTAAATTCTTTCTTCTTCAAAAAAATAACTCTGATCTTCTTCTAATTCACGAGCCACTTCAAATAATAATCCTTTATCTCTTAATTCAAATATTCTTTCCACAAATTCATCATATTCATACTGGCTATTTCTATTTGTATATACTCTATTAAAACCTTTCTTACTCCATTCTAAGCCATCCCATGCATATAACTCGTATTGTGGATTTTTTATTATTATCCGAAATGTTATTTCAAAGTCATCTTCTTGATACATATCATCTAATATTGTACCTTCTATTAATTGAATCGACACAATATAGCCCTTCTATAATTTTATTGATTTGATATTTAGTTTGTATTGGTCTTTTTGTATTTCATCATTATCTTTTTCATTTCTTAAGTCTTCCCATAATGCTCCATGAACCATGTAATCATGGACTCTTGTTATAAATTCTTCATACTTGTCTTGGTCGGCTTTGTTTTCAGGTGATAATTTATTTAAATCAATGAAGTCTTTCTGCCAGTTATTTCCATCAAAAAAGTAATAATCTGTGTCATAATCATTTTCTGTATTGTATGTGATTTTACATTTAATATTAAATGTTTTTTCATCAAAATCAGTTATAGTGTATTCATATGTTTCTTTCATTCTATTTGCCTCTATTATTTATTATATATTATAATATTAATATGTCATGTAACTTATATTATATTATAAAATAGTACGTGTTCTATTATGAAAATTCGTGAAAACCATGTTTATAATATCAGTGACTTAAACTATATGACTAAATCTTATTTAGATAATGATTATAGTGTAGTATCCTATAAAGAGGATATGGTATGTCTTAAAAAGAATAATTATGGTAATATTCTTATTCATGCATTACTACTTGTTCTCACTGTTTGGTTTTCATTAGGACTTTTAAATATATGTTATCTCTTATTTTCTTATTATCATAATACTAGAAAAGTCACAATTACATTACTTACTAAAGATTCTAGTAATTATCTTAATACTTTTTTAGAACAAGAAGATACTCCTGAAATCACTGCTTTTTTAGATAAGTCAGAGGATGAAAAAGTATATGATGAGTCTAGTCAATTTCCTATAATTGATTACTTGGAATATTAATATTTTTTATATAATATTTTTTCTATCAGTAATACAAATGTTTTATATATTTTTATTAACAAAGTAATAATTATACGAAGTTTATATGAAATTCAGTATTATAGTCTGAATTATATTGACAATTATTCTAACAATTTTCTTATATGAATAATTCATATATAAATTTAAATTTATTAAGAAGGGAAAAACACATGAAGTTAAACATAGATGGTGTTATTAAATCTTTTAATGATACACTTAACAATGATTCTTCAGTTCATAATATGGCCTCTGATGAAAATTCTGGTGAAACTTCAAAGATTTACCAAATTGAAGAAGCAGGAGAGTATGTTGAAACAATATACAAAGGAATAAAAGTATTTGTCAGAGAAAATTATCCATATTATAATCCTCAAAATGATAAAATTTATTATTCCGAAGAAGAAGAAGCTGAAGATTTATATCAAATTGCAAAAACAATGTCAAAATCATCTATACACGAGTTAGATATATAAATTTTAAAATTATTTTTTAAAGTTTTTACTCAAACTATCTTTTTTTTATATTATTTTCCACATAATACGTGGTAGGCTAAATTATTTTTTTAATATTCTATTTTAGGATGAAATTCTATGAAAGATTATGTTGTAATGGACTTAGAAAACCCTAATTCTAGACAGAATTCTATAAGTGCAATAGGTACAATACTTGTCAGAGATAATAAAATAGTGGATGATAAATATTCACTAATAAATCCAGAAGATAACTTTGAACCATTTAACATGCAACTAACTGGAATAACTCCAAGATCTGTTAAAAATAGTCCAACACTAGTGGAATACTGGCATGAAATAGAAGACTGGCTAACAAATAATGTAGTGGTTGGTCATAACATAACCTATGATTTAAGAGTACTTTCTCGTTCACTTGCAAGATATGGTATGAAAGTACCTGACTTTAAATACTGTTGTACTCTAACACATAGTAGACGTAATTTAAAACTCAAATCTTATAAGCTCGAAAACATCGCAAAAAAATTACACATAATCTATGACCCTCACATTGCAAGTGAAGATGCTAGAGCTGCATATCAACTCTTTGAATACTTAAATCGCAAAAAAGAGATAGAAATCAACCAAGCAAAAAACTATCACTACAAGATCAAAACAAAAGAAAGTTATGATCCAAAACTATCAACAAACATCAACAACTTATATGGAATGGTGCGAGTAATACTATTTGAAGAATATCCAAACAACCAACAACTAAAACTACTAGATGACTGGCTAAAAGAAAACAGTCAATATAAACAATATCCATTATTTGATAATATAACAAGTAAACTCACAACAATACTCAATAAAAACACTATGGATTTCTCTGATAGAAAAATACTAGCTGATATAGTACCAGCAGTAACTACTTCCAGTATATACTCAAAAAACACACTAACAGTACAAGTACTACAAGGAATAATCAAATCAATAACAGCAGACAATAAAGTAACAATGGAAGAATTAAACAACTTAAACACATGGCTTACAAGAAACAGAGTACTTAAAGGAACATATCCTTATGATAAAATAGTAAAAATAACAGATAACACACTAAATAAGGGATTTATCACAATAGATGAACAAAAACAACTAGCACGGACATTTAAAGAAACAATGAATCCACAAAAAGAAACAAATGAAACAATAGACTTCAATGGAAAAACATTCTGTCTATCAGGATTTTTCAAACATGGAAACAAAGAAGAAATAACAAAAATACTCAAAAAACAAGGACTAATAGAAAAAAAATCAGTATCTGGAAAAGTAGACTATCTATTTGTAGGCTCAATGGAAAATCCCACATGGAAATATGGAAATATTGGTGGAAAAATAATAAAAGCACAACAACTACAAGAAAAAGGCAAAAATATAAAAATAATAAGTGAAAACAACTTGTTTAGGGAAATAAATAATAAAAGAGTAATTTAAGAAATTAATTATAATTTCTTATAATGGCTTGTTTTAACTTGGACTTACGTTTTGTCCACCTTTTCTAGTTTCAAGATAGAATGTTGCAGTGGTTACTTCACCATTTTCACGTACTTTTATCACACATTTATCAGGATATTTGCTCATTGGCGTTGAAGTATAGATAGTTATGGCTCCACCTTCACTTACAGTATACCAATTATATTCTGATCCACCAAATGATTTTCCATCTCTAGAATAATCCATACTCACTTCAACATTTTTATCTCTATGTATTCCACCTACATACAGTATAGCAGTTTCTCCTGTATCAGGATTACCATCTGAATGAAAACTCACTCCTGCAACAGTTACTTTATCACTGCTACTGTAATCTGAACTTTCACTACTTTCACTAGAACTTCCAGTAGTACCTTCACTGTTAGTATTGCCATCAGTATTATTAGTACTGTTAGATGTATTTGTGTTATTTGTGGGTAATGTAGTAATTTGCTGATCTTGGTTATTATTGGTTATGTTAATTATTGTCAGTGATGCTATTAGAACGCATAGAATTGCTGTGATGCATATTATAATTAGACTTTTGTTTTTCATCTTTGTTTTTTCTCCTTTGTTGTTTTATTTATAGAATAGTTTGTTTATTTTGTTATTTATTGATTTATTTTTTGTTGCAAATCGAAATTTCTTTTAATGTTGTTGTTTATAGTATGTATTGTAGGGATGTTTATCTCACTTTTTGCTTGTTTTTTATTGTTACACTTGCAATATACCTCTTTTAATTTCGCTATACATAGATATAACGAAGTTTAAACCTCTAAAAACTACACTAAACAAGAACAAAAAGTTCATAAAACAAGAACATAAATAAAACAGTCAGAAAACCCTCTATTAACAAAAAAACCAACACAAAACACATAATAAAAAATTAACAAAAACAATTAAACAATAAGAAATATTATAAAATAAAATTAAATTAAAGATAATTCTTATTAAATATAATATCTATACTTAAAATATAAAATCAATATAAATACATATACATGTAGTATTAATTATTAGAAAAAGTACAACAATTGGATTTTCAGGTCATGTTCTAAAAAAAATTCTAGAAAAAATAATTTTCTCAAAAAATTGAAATTTCACACATATTCTCTAAAAAAATATATCTGTGATTTATGTTGATCAGGCTAACTTTACAAGAATACTATTTTGACAATATTACATATACATGTCACATACTAAAAAACATATTTTAGATAAAAAAATAAAATCACAACAAAAAAAAACACATAAAATTACTAAAAAATAAAAAGTTCATGATAAAAAAATAAAATATTATTTTTCTTCATGATTTTAAAAATAGGTAACATAATCCTTAAGAATACTTATTATAATTCCAACTAGAAATAATATTTCGATTTTTGTTTAGTCCTTAATTTAGCTCCGTATACTATACTATTTTTATGTATATTAATATGATTATTAGTTCTAATATTATGCTCACTAACGATAGGAACTTTTATTTTCATAGTAATTCAAGAAATATAATTGATATTATAAAAGGAATAATGAAAGTTAGTGCTAGGTATATCTTCATTATTTTTTCATATTCTTTTTCTTTCTTTGAATTGTATCCTGTGATTTGTTCAACTTTATTTATGACTTGGCTTGGGAAAAACATTATGAGTGTTACTAATATAAATTCATAGATATAATATATGTTCCAAAGAATCATTAGTTCATATTCTGAAATTGTCACACCATTAAATGTTAGTTTTGAATAATAAATAACAAATAGTAACCATATACCTAATAATATGTTAGTTGTAATAGAGTTATAGGAGCATTTATTATCATCAGTACTTCTTTCTTTTGTTACTATTTTTTCATTCAATGAGTTTCTATTCGCTATTAAACCTAGTATAATATAAATGAATAAAATAAACATTTTATTAAATAAGTCCATATTAATAAAGAAAGTAAATATTACAATAACTAATACTATGGAAGTCATTATTTCTGCACGAAAATCCCTACTTGATTGTTTATTTATACCTATACTTCTATAAAAATAGTCCATATCATGATTTAAAAAAATATTAATTAATCCAATCAAAATTAAACTACTACAAAAAGGAAATTCTAAATACATAATATACTCTCTTTATAAATTATCTTTAGGAAAATAGATATACGTTTCTTCAACTGTCATTTTTCGTGTTCCATTTCTAACTTTTACATGTAAATTATCATATTAATCATGATTATTTTTATTTAATCATATATATATATATATATATATATATATATATATATATATATATATATATATAAACTTATTATTTTCCATACTATGGCTCTGTCAAAAGTTATGTGGGTCTTTATTTTATTTCATGTTTTTCTTTCCAATAATCAATTCTTAGTTGGAATCTACTTAAAATTCCTTTTTGTGATTTCATTTTTCTTTTTATGTGTTTTGGAAATAGTTTTTGGAACATATTTTTCTATTTTATTACTTGTTTTTTCTATATTTTTATTTTCAAGTGCATATGTTAAGTTAGATAAGTAGGTTCTTATGAAATTTGTAATTATATCTTTGATTGATTGTGGTGCATCTTTTTTATCGTCTAGTATTTCATTTAGTTTCTTTCTTATTGTTTTGATAGTTTTATATTTCAGTATTTTGAATATTTTCTTGGTATATTGTTTTATTTTCTTTTGTTCTTCTTCTGGTAGTTGTTTAATACTTTTATCCTTTTTGAGTGTTCTGATTATCTTGTTTTCCATGAAAATGACAAAATTGATGATAGAAATCTAAGTCTGTTATAGATCTGTGATATTATTGTTTTAAATCTGTTGTAATTTGCTTTACGTGGTTGATTTCGTGTAGATTCTCCTAAGAATATTTTTTTTCATATCTAATTAAGTAGTCCATATTATTTTCTGTAGTATTAAGGGATACTTCATTTATCGAATGTTCATATTCTATTTTATCTATATTAAGTTCAATCATGTTTTATTTAAGAAAGTACTAATTTTAAATTCTGGAAAAGAACGTACAATGTTTAAAAATTAATATAATTATTTATAATTCTTAAATTTTAATTTAAAATATATTTTAACTTCATAATTATAACTACTATGCTTATTTTATTAAACAAATATTTATATATTAGAATTAACATAAATTTATAATGTTATTTAGTTATACTAATTAAATAACCCTTTAACCTAAACAAAATCATTTAAAAAAATCATTTAAATCTTCTTTAGGAAGATTTTATTAATTTTATTTAACTTAAAATTCATATTATGGAGGATTAATTTGAAATATAATAAATTAAGTCTATTCTTCATAGTACTCATACTTACAATTGTATCAGTTAATGCAACTGAAGTAAATGATAACACAACAATTGTAAATAATGGTAATTACATAGTACAAAATGATTTACCTGAAAATGAGTTTAACGAAGGATATTCTGATATTTATAAAGAAATAGATAATATAGAAGAAATAGATAATGATTATTTTTATGATGATTCAAATGATATTATAGATGATATTACAGATATTGATCAAAATAAAAGTGCAACTAATTATCCGCGAAAAGTAAATACTCAAAATACAAATAAAGAAAATATTACTATAACATTAAAAAACTACACAGCTTTTGCTGGTGAAACAATAACAATTCGTGCAACCATCAAAACAACAAATAATCAACCTTTGATTTCAGCAAAATCAGCATTTAAAATTAATGGTAAAACACAAGCACATTTAAATGTAACTAATGGTACTGTAAATTATAATTTTAAAATACCACAATGGAGTGCAAAAGAATATACTTTAACCCTTGTTGTTGGAGAAACAAGTAATACAAATACCTTATCCAAAAATAGTACCTTAACATTATACAAGTTAAATACAACAATAAATACACCCTATCTAACATTTGCACAGAAAAATAATATAAGTTATATTAATGCAGTAATATCCGACCAACTTAATCGAAATGTGTATACAGGGAAATTAGCACTAAAAATAGATGATAAAACAATAGCAAATCTCAATACAACAAATGGAATTATAAATTACAGCTTCACACCAATTCATAGTATAGGCACACACAAATTAACAATAATTTATGGAGAAAATACATTCTTCAACTACATGAAAATTGATGTTAAAATAAGAATTATAAACAATACTATTCATACATATACACATGAACAAATAATAGAAGCTACTAATCGTGTGAAAAATTATTATAATGTAAATAAGGAGTTACCTAACTTTGTTGTAATAAATAATAATGATGTGACAATGAATGATTTCTTATATTTAATGTGTCAATCATTGATTTCAAATAATTCATTATGTGAAGGAAATTTCCAATCTGAAAATAATATTATTGAAAATATAACTACTGGAAAAATATATAAAGAAGAGTATCTTCAAATAGCAAGTACTATAACACAATATATTGCAAATAACGGAATAGTTCCTGGTTACGTTAACACATCCATAGGTAATTTAATGTTAAATTCAATAATAGATGGTTTTTCAAGAGCATTATCATTTGAATATAACAATAACAGACTACCTAACTATATTGCATATAATAAAAGTATATATCCACAACAAACAGTAAATACAACAGATGCATATCTATCACCATCAAAAAACTGTCAATCAAACAGTTCAACAATAAAAAACTTAGCTACACAACTAACAATAAATTGTACTACAATATACACAAAGGCTAATGCAATATTCTTATATGTACGAAACAACATTGCATATAGAAATTATAATGGTACAGAAAAAGGAGCATTGAAAACATTAACTGCTAAAACAGGAAATTGTTGTGATCAAGCTCATTTATTAGTAGCATTACTTAGAGCTAGCGGTATACGTGCAGGTTATGCTCATGCAGTATGTAAATTTAACTCTGGACGCATTGTAGGGCATGTATGGGGTAAAATATACCTCAATAATACATGGGTAGATGCAGATCCAACTAGTTATTACAACGATATTGGAAATACTGCGAGTAATAGAGTACTATCCTGGAATAATCGGTTAATGTCTGAAATAACATTTTAGGGGGTAAAATTTATGTGGAAAAGAATAATGCCTGTTTTAATAATCTTAGCACTATTGGGGGGTATATCAGCATATTATCTGGATAATAACTCAATAAATAGTCAAAATGATTTATTAAATACAGAAAATAATCTAACAACACAAAATGATAATGGAAATTTATTAATTGAACAAGATAAATTAAGTAATTTAATTACAGACACAATATCTAACCAGTCAGCAAAAAAATATCAAGATATAGAAAATAACATAACAACAAATACTAAACTATCTGAAAATATTTCAAAAAGTGATGTATACGTATATGATTATACAAAGGATATTGATTCATTAATATCAATAGAAGATTATGATAAAACAATAATTGCACATGATAAAACGGGAAATTTAAAATACAATATCACTGCAAGAGAAGCATTGGAAATAATACAAAAACAGTATTCTGGAGATTGGACTCATGTAATGATATCTCCTGTGTATGCTACTCCTGAATTTCTAGTTGGTGATTCTTTAAATGAAACTTGGATTGAAGTTAGTCCTAATGGTGAAATATGGGGTGGACATTCTTCTCATGAGGTACCTGTAGACTCTGAAGATGATTCAATAGACACTCAGAATATAACAGATAGTAATTCAGATGATAATATTAGTATTAATGATACTGGTGTTGCATAGTTATTAAAGTGGGAGAATAATTTTTCTCATTTTTATCTTTTTTTTATTGTGAAGTATTTTATATTATTGTTTTACTTGGGTTTTTATTGTTTTTAATCTTTTTCTAAAATAGGAAAATATATATTTAATATAGAATATAAATAACCATGTTAGTTTAACTTAATAGGATAACTAATGTATATATAATAAGGTGATAAATATGGCAGGAAACCCATACAAAATAAACGATAATTGTGTAGGATGCGGATTATGTGTAAATGCATGTCCAATGGATTGTATTTCAGAAGGTACTCCATATGCAATCGATGCAGATACCTGTGTAGGTTGTGGAGTATGTGCTGAAGCATGTCCTGTACAAGCAATTGAAGAAGCAGCTTAGATGCTGTTCTTCAAATTCTTTTTCCTGTTTTTAACTCTTTTTTTTAATAAAATAATTATTCTATTTTTAATTTATTTAATATCTAGTGTTCGTTTAAATGATTGTTTCAAATCATTTTTAGTCTCTTCTGTATAGTATTTATCTGATATTTCGTTGTTTAATGTAAACATTGCTAGTTCATATAATACTCTATTCATTGATTTTCCAAGTGATGTTAACTGATATTCTGTGTTTGTTTTGTCAGGAGATGTTATTTTTTTAATAAGTCTATTTTCTTCCATTTCTTTAAGACATTCTGATAATACTTTATTTGAAACACTTTTATTTTCTTTAAATTCATTAAAATGGGTTTTTCCAAAGAAAATATCTCTAAGTATTTGTATTGTCCATTTTTTATTAATTAAATTAACAGCTAGGTTAACTGGACATTCCACAACTTTTTTATCTAAATTATCCATATTTTTTCATCTTCACTTATTTTATATTATTTTATGATAATTAAGTGTTATATTATTATTTGTTATTTTTCTTGTAAAAAAAAGTAAAAAAATTTGGTGAGGGGGTTATTTTATTCTTTATTCCAGTTTATTGCACCATATATTACACAAATTATTGTAATAAGAATACATCCAAGATATCCACAAATAATCATGGGATCAGTTAAGCCAAGAATTTCTATCATTATGCATCACCTTTTGCTGCGGTAAATACTTCTTCAATAGCTTTTTTATCTTCACTAGAATTTTTAGTAAGTAATGATACTACAATTGTAATGATAAATGCTAATGGTAGTGCAATAATCATAGGATCAACATATGGCCATGGCATTGATGTAAATAGAACAGTTTTTCCTGTAAGTAATTTACAAATACCTAGTCCTGCTGCTTCTTTTTGGTGTGTGAATATTAAACAGAATAAACTGATAATTGTTCCACCAACAATTCCTGCAATAGCTCCTTGTTTTGTTGTACGTTTCCAGAATAATGCACATACATATACTGGTAGGAATGCAGCTGCACAAATTCCGAAGAAGATTGTAGTACCTTGAGCAACAATATTTGATGGTAATATGTATGCTAAAACTACTGCAATAATAATTGCAACAAGAATTCCAACACGGTTTATGTTTACATTATTTTTATCATCTTTAAATGCACCATATACATCGTGAGCTATGGATGATCCTTGAACGTGGAATTGTGTACTTATTGTACTCATTGCTGCAGAAAGTAGTGTTAATAAGAATATATATGTAAACCATCTAGGCATTGCACTATTAATAAATGTTGGAATAATGGAATCTACATTTCCACCAGCAGCTTGTATTGCAAGTTGTCCTGTTGTTTGGAAGAAATATACATTAGATAATGCTCCTACAATATATGCTGAGAATGTAGTTACAAATATGAATACTCCACCTATAAGAACTGCTCTGTTTAATTCTTTATTACTTTTTACAGTCATGAAACGAACTGCAAGTTGTGGTTGAGCTATAGCACCAATACCTACTCCTAGAATAATGGATGTAACAAGGTTCCACCAGAATTTACTTCCAGTTTCAGGGAAGGTAGTCCAACCTGTTGCTCCTGTTGCCTTAGATGCTGCAGGGAATAATGGAGCCATGTCAGTTAATAATTGATGTGCATGTGTAACTCCACCTAGCATCCAGTATATGCTTATGAGTAATACAAGCATTCCTATAAACATAATTGTTCCTTGTAATGCATCAGTATACATAACACCTTTTAATCCACCATAGATTACATAGAATCCTATAATAACTGCTATTATAAGAACTGCTAGGTTAAAGTCAATTGATATTGTGGTTTCTGCAAATCTTGCTGCTCCAATTAATACACTAGCTGCATATATTGGCATAGCACAGAATATTAATAGTCCACTAAAATATTGTATAAATTTACTGTTAAAACGTTTTGATAAGAATTCTGGGAAAGTTAAAGCACCTAATTTTTGACCCATTTTACGGGTACGTTTACCAAATACTACAAATGCTAAAAAGATACCTACTGCTATGTTAAGAAATACTAACCATAATATTCCAAGTCCATTGGTTCCAGCTAACCCTCCAAAACCAACTATCGCAGCAGTACTAATAAATGTAGCACCATAACTTAAAGCCATGATATATGAGTTGGATTGACGTCCAGCAACTAAGTAATCCTCAGTTGTACTTGTACGTTTCCATGCTATATATCCTACTCCAAGCATTAATGCGACATATATAAAGATAAGTATTAATAATAAATAATCCATATATATCTCCTTTTACTGTTATTTTAAATAAAAAAAAATTATCTCCTTTTTTTATGTGTATATATTTATTAATACTACTTTATTATTTTATAGTATTGGTTTAAGAAGAGTAATTATATTATTTTAGACTTTGTATAATTAGAATATTAAAAATAAGAAAATTGATGTATAAAAAAAGGATTAAAGAAAATAAGTTTTGGGAATTATCTTTTCTTTTCCCTGTAACTTGAAGGTAAAACACCCATTTCTTTTTTAAATGCTTTTGCAAATTTACTACTACTTTTATATCCAATCATATTGGCAATTTTTGAAATAGGATAACTTGTATTTTGGATGAGTTCTTTTGCTCTGTGGAATTTATATTCTCTGTACCATGTATATAATGGTTTTTCATACATGTCTCTAAAACAATTTTTAAGTGTTGTTAGATTAATTCCATAACTAACTGCTAGTGAGTCTAATGAGATATAACTAGCAATATTTCGTGATAGGTCATTTTTTATTTTTCTAACTACTCTAATTTGAGCATCCGAATATGTTCTTTGTTTGTCTTTTATATCTTTAATTTCAATATTATCTAGTAGTAATATTAGTTCAAATGCCTTTAATTTTAAATATTCTTTACATGATCTTTTATTATATGTATCAAATAGTTTCATTTGTTCAATAACTTGTATTATTTCATCATTTGCTTTAAAAACAAGATTTTGATTTTCTTTACTTAGTTCAAATAGTTTATTTAGTATTTCTTCATAGGGTTCTAAAGTAGAATTTTTATTTTTGTTAAATACTTTTTTATCAAATACAAGATGTGTAAATGTGGAATGTTTTATGAATTCATATGCTCTAGGATTATTACCTTTAATATACATATTCATGTTTCCACCATTAATAAATATGAATTTATTATTTTCGACAGGCATTTGACAACTTCCCTTTGTAATATATGACATGACTAATAAGTCATCAGGGTTGTTAAATTGAAGTAAATCCTTTTCATGAGGATATCTTTCCTCAATTTCTTTTTCATCAGTGATAATTGTTAATCCGGGAAGTATATCGTAGAATTTAAGACTAATTGTATATAAATGGAAGTTGTTTATTAGAAGTTCTTTTCCTTCAGGAATTTCTTTTATTTTCACATAACGTGAGAGATTTTCAAGATACATTCCTTCTAAAATTTCTATAATTTCATCATGCATTTTATTTTTCTCCCATTTTATTTTAATATTATTAATTTTCTAGAACATTATTATTAATTATGTATTGTCGTATTTTAATATTTTATGTAAAAATAGATGGTGGTGCTGTGGTAAAAAAAAGTTTTTCATATGGCTTATTTTACATGATATCTTAAAAATTATTTTAAAAGTAATGATTATAAGTAGATTACCTTTTTAGTTTAAATTAGTCAATAAATCATGTAGTATTATCTCCTGATTAACAAGTGGTTTTGAGTATCTTTTTATAAAAAAAATAGATGTTGAGAGGGATAATGGGTTGATTATTATCTCTCTCAGTCCCGTTTAAATTATATTTAATATAATTTAATGTTCCCCATCCATTTTTATTAGTTTGGATAATCAAGACTGTATTTTTTGAATTTGTATATTCGTTTCAAATCATTTTTTCCTTATATGAGGTATATAAGTTATTTTTTTTCACTGAATGCGGTGTCTGCCAAAATTCAAAAATTAACTTTTGATAATAGAGAATATTACTTCCATTATAAGATAAAGAAAATTTTGCATTAATAAATTTATTTTTAGCAGACACTATGGATATATTATAAAACCTTTTTAAATTTTCACGGGTATTAATCTTTTAAATTAGTATGTATTGTTTAATTTAGACTAAGAATTAAACAACTGGTGAAAACTTATTACTTTTTGTAATAATTTGGTTTTACAGACGTCATGTTTTTGAAAAAATAGTCTACCTATTATTTTCATTTATTCTTTTTAATTAATTATTATATAATTAATTAAGTTTAATACATTTGTTATTAGAGTATCAGCCAAAATACTTTTTTTGAATTTTAAGAGTAATATTTAATTCTAATTAAATCATTGTAACTCTTTTATTTCAACTAGTTCACATTCAAAATAAATTGAAATAGAATTATCTTTATGACTTTGACTGATACTCAATAATAGATTTGTTTAAGTTATATATAAAATATACTATATTTATCATAATTAAACATTATGATTTAATTGAATATATATTATTTAATTATAATTAAACATAATTTTCATCTTTATTTTGACTCATATAATTTTTTTAATCAAGTATTTTCTACTATCTTTCATATGCTGATTGTTTTCGCATAAATAATAATTAATTGAGAATATTTTATAATGATTAATCATAATTATTTTTTCCAGGTTTATCCTAATAAATATTAATTTTTCCTAAACTTATTTTTATCATTTATTTTCTCTATAATTGCTTCATGCATACGTTTAATAAATTCCGATCTATCCTCATACTTTAAAACATCAAGATAACCTCTAGAAACAAGGTTAAATGCAAAAGGAGTAGGAATATCTGTATTTATAGTTTTAATAACAATTTCCTTATTTTCAATTTTTCTTAAAATCTCTTCAGCATGATAAATATCCATATAATCCTCAATCACTTCACGACGAGCTTCATCTAATATAGCGAAATGATCATCAATTTCTCTAACAAAATTAAGTAAAATCTTACTAGTTACTTGTTGACGACCAACACTTTTTTCATGACCTTTATATCTTCGAAGAATCATTAATGACCTATTAGCACAATCTCTAAAACGACTAGCTAAAGTTTCTGTTTTATCAATTGATTTAATTAGAATTTCACGTAAATTATCACTATTTAACTCTTCAAACGCTTCAACACCACCAATTTTAGAATCACTACTAAGATAAAATCCATTATCATCCACACTAATCATAACATCATGATGATATTTAAGTGATATAATGTATGCTATAGCTCTACTAAGGGCATCGTTTACACGTCTACCATATAATGAATGGAAAACAACAAATTTTCTACCACCAAAACCAGTGTAATACTCTACAAGTAACTTATTTTTAGATGGAATTTCACTATAAAGATACTGCTCAAGGAAATAAAAATAAATAGACGATGCTGAATTATAATCAACATACAAATATTTCTTTATATAATTAATAATCTCTTCTTGAGACACATCAGTAGATAACTTCCAGTCAATAATAGCTCTAAAATTTTGAATAGAAATAGCTAAATCATAGGATAATGGTAACTGTTCAGAAACCCATGATGGAATACTAGGAGTGCTACCACTAGGGATAACAGTAATAGTCATACCTCTAGCATACTTGAATTGATAAACTCTACCTCCAAGAACAAATGTATCTCCTTTATGTAGACGTTCCATGAAATCTCCATCAATACTTCCAATAATCTTTCCTTCACATTTAACTTTTGCATGACTTCTATCAGCAATAGTACCAATATTAGTTGAATAAAGAACTCTTGCTAACTTTCCATGTTTTCCAAAAGTATTAGCTTCCCAATCAACCCAAATCTTAGCATAAACATATCTTTGTTCAAGACAAGTATATTCTCCTGCAAGATAACGTAATACTTGTTCATAATCATCCCATGAAAGATTATGATAAGGCATAGCTTGTCTAATTACATGAAAAATATGTTCAATATTTTGTCTTTGTTCAATAGCGATACCATAAATATGTTGAGCTAAAACATCCAGACAATTGTAAGGAATGTCTATTTTATCAATTTTACCCTCACAAGCATTTTTAAGAATTAAACTACACTCTACAAGATCATCTCTATTAACAACAATCATACGACCCTTTGATTTTTCATGAAGTCTATGTCCACTACGTCCAATTCTCTGTAAAGCACGAGACACGGATTTAGGAGAACTAATCAGAATAACTAAATCAATATATCCAATATCAATACCTAATTCTAGAGAAGTACTACTAACAACAACTTTCAAATTACCTTCTTTTAACTCATTTTCAGTCTCAAGACGCACATCCTTGGATAATGATGAATGATGAGCCATAACATTTCTTGAATTATAAAATCCAGGATACTTCTGTGTTAACCTGTATGAAACGCTTTCAGCACCACTACGAGTATTAGTAAATATGAGTGTTGTTTTATGTTGTTGAATTAAGTTATGGAGTAATTTATATAATTCATCAGTCAATGTTTCCTGTTCTGTTTCAATAATATTTTCAACAGGACATAGAACTTTCATATCTAATTTTTTAAGATAATTAATATTAACTATTTCACATTCACGAGGATTTCCCCATGAATAGCCTACTAGATAATTAGCAATTTTTTCAGGAGGACTGACTGTTGCACTAAGACCAATTCGTGTAAAACCACCAGTTAATTCATGTAAACGTTCTAAACTAAGGCTAAGATGGGTTCCTCTCTTATTTTCTGCAAGTGAATGAATTTCATCCACAATAACATATCGTACATATTTTAATTTTTCTCTAAATTTAGGAGCAACTAGTAAGATGGATAATGTTTCAGGAGTAGTAATTAGAATGTGAGGTGGATGTTTTAACATTTTAGAACGTTGATATTGACTTGTATCTCCAGTTCTAACAGCTTGCCGTATACCTAAATCATGACCTGCAACTTCATTAATTCCCTGCAATGGTTTTTCAAGATTCTTAGATATGTCATTATCTAATGCTTTTAGTGGTGAAATATATATGCAATACACACGTTCTTCAAGCATATTTCTTTCACTTAAACTAGCTAATCCTGATAGAATAGCTAGAAATGCAGTTAATGTTTTACCAGATCCTGTAGGTGAGAGTATTAAAATATTTTTTCCAGCATTAACATGAGGTATTGCCTGACGTTGAGCATCAGTAAATGTGTCAAATGTATTTTTAAACCATTTGCTAACATATGGATGTAATAAATTATGTATTTCTTCATCAGAGTATTCTTTAGTCATATTATTACCTCCTATTCATAATTCCATATCTATACTTAATAAATCCTTAATTAATCCAAAAGGATAAATATTTTCTCCATCAATTGCATATACTTCAAAATCATCTAATTTCTTGATAAAAGGTGAAATTGTTTTTTCATGTAATACATCAGAACCTTGACTTATGGGAGTAAATGAAGGCATAACAATTAAATTATATTTATTCCATGTTCCTTTAAGATATGATTTAAATTTTTCTACACGTTCTCCATTTCGTATACCAATACAGGGATGTTCATGACCTATAATAATAGTAGCTATATGTTCAGGTATTTCTTCAGGTATTTCATGACCATGTGTAATATAATAATTATCTATGATAATATAATCCTCTAAAATTAGATTTCGTTTATTTAGAATATATTGTGTAAAATTATCGTGATTTCCTTTTATAACTCTAATTTCAACAAATGAATCAGATAAATAATCAATAAAGTCTAATATTTCCTTCCATTCTTGTTTATCAATTGTTCCAAAGTTATGTTTAATATCTCCATTTAAAATAATCTTGCTTACATTAGCTTTTCTTTGAATATTATCCATTACATCAATTATTTTATCAAATTGAAATGGAGGAATCATCAATCCTTGCTTATTTAATGAAGTTTCATAACCAAAATGTAAATCAGAAATTAGGAGAGTATCCTCTATTTTAAGAGCTTTATTAATAATTTCTGCACCATTTATTTTTAAAGAATTCATGATATTCATTATCTCTTTTATATTATATGTTTATTTTATTACATTGTC